>NZ_JBFATR010000007.1:0-198596 GCF_040678395.1 Streptomyces sp. NPDC052687
GCCCTCACTGGGGCGGTGACGCGAAGGACAGGTGAGGGATGAGTGAACCCGCCGCCGCCGGACCGCCGCACGGTCGCCCAACCGCCCTGACAGCGCCCCCGCGCCCCCGCTCCGGCCCTGAACGGGCCTCGTCCTCGAACGCCGGACGGGCTGACCGACACCGACCACGGTCGACCCGCCGCCCTCCGTGCCCCCGCTCCCGCCGCTTCCCACCCCTCCGCTGATCGAGCGCACTTCCCGCCCCACCCGGAGCGCCTGCTCCCCACCCCCGCCCCCACCCGGCATGGTCATGTGTTCATGCGACTGTTTCCGAGACCGCGCCGGCACCACCGCACCCCCGCCCCCCTCTGCCTCGCAGCAGCCGCCGCCCTCCTCTCCGCCCCCGTCCCGGCGCACGCCGCCGCCCTTCTCCCCGCGCCCGTCCCGGCGCACGCCGCCGCCCTTCTCCCCGCGCCCGTCCCGGCGCACGCCGCCGCCCTTCTCCCCGCCCCCGTCCCGGCGCACGCCGCCGCCACCCCGGTGCCGAGCCCGGTGGTCACACTGGCCCCCAGTTGCGCCGCCCCCGACAGCCGCGCCTTCCCCCTCACCAGCCGCATCCACGGCGGCCCCGACGCGTACACGGCCGGCGGGGGATACGCGACCTGGTACCTGGACCTCACCAACACCACCGACCGCCCCTGCGCGGGCATCCACCCGGTGGTCGTCCTGGTGGACGAGAAGCGCACGCTGAAGCCCTCCCAGGCGCGCCTGGAGTTCTACGACGGCACCCGCGCCGAGCCGCACCCCGTCCGCTTCGTGGCGACCGACCGGGACGAGCTGGTGGGCGCGTTCGACGACGGGTTTCCCGGGTTCACGGTCGGCCCGCAGGGGACCGTGAGGGTGAAGGTGCGCCTCGCGTTCACCCCGGACGCCCGGCCGAACCAGGTCACGGCGACCGCGGCCGTCGTGCAGCGCCGGGAGGACGACGGGGACTGGGTCGGGCAGTCGAACGACTACCGCTTCGGCATCGGCACCGTTCCGGGCGAGACTCCCGCCCCCGAGGGCGATCCCGAGGCGTCCCCGGAGGCGGAACCCGACGCCTCGCTCTCCCCGGGGCTGCGGGACACCACCCCCTTCCCCGGCCGCGCCGACGAGCTCGCCGCCACTGGCCCCGTCCTCCTCGCCCACGGCGCCCTCGCGGTCGCCCTGCTCTTCCTGGCCGGCACGGCCCTGTACCGCGCACGGGGGCGCCGCGCCTGAGCGCCCCGAGGCGCGGCCCGATCGTCCGCCGGACGAGCGGCCGGCCGGTGCGGCACCAGGAGCCCGGTCACGGGTACCAGGTGATCGACGGGGTCAGGATCACCACCTCCTGACTACGCTGGGGGCGTCGGTACGCCGTGGTTCCGGCGCCCCCGAGTACATCCGCACGTACGCCAGGAGTTGCAGCACATGGCAGACCGCAGGCCCATCGAGTCGTGGCTCACCGACATGGACGGGGTTCTGATCCACGAGGGCGTCCCCATTCCCGGTGCCGACGCCTTCATCAAGAAGCTGCGCGAGTCCGGCAAGCCCTTCCTCGTCCTCACCAACAACTCGATCTACACCCCGCGCGATCTGCAGGCCCGCCTGAACCGCATGGGCCTTCAGGTGCCGGTCGAGAACATCTGGACCTCGGCCCTGGCCACCGCCAAGTTCCTGGACGACCAGCGCCCCGGCGGCTCGGCGTACGTCATCGGCGAGGCGGGCCTGACCACCGCGCTGCACGACATCGGCTACATCCTCACCGACCACGAGCCGGACTACGTCGTCCTCGGCGAGACCCGCACCTACTCCTTCGAGGCCATGACCAAGGCGGTCCGCCTGATCAACGGCGGCGCCCGGTTCATCTGCACCAACCCGGACGAGACCGGCCCGTCCACCGAGGGCCCGCTGCCCGCCACCGGCGCGGTCGCCGCGCTGATCACCAAGGCGACCGGCCGCAAGCCGTACTTCGCGGGCAAGCCCAACCCGCTGATGATGCGCACCGGCCTGAACGCGATCGGCGCCCACTCCGAGACCAGCGCGATGATCGGCGACCGGATGGACACCGACGTCCTGGCCGGCATCGAGGCCGGGATGCAGACGTTCCTCGTGCTCACCGGCCTGACCCGGCCCGAGCAGGTCGAGGACTTCCCGTACCGGCCCTCGCACGTCGTGGACTCGATTGCCGACCTCGTGGACCTCGTCTAGGGGTCTCCGCCACCGGGGTCAACCACCCGGGGGGCGAACGCCACCCGTTCGGACCAGTCCGGCCCCCGCTGAGGATGCGGGACCGGGCCGCGCGGGGGAGTCTCCAGATGTCTGGAGGTTCACGATGAGTTCTCTGCGACTCACTCTCAGTACCGGCGTCCTGGCCGCCACCGCCGCGCTCGCGCCGGCCCCGGCCCATGCGACGGACGGCGGAGAGCACGTCAGCCCGTCCTCCCCGGCGCCCGGCGGCGCGATCGCGCTGCGGGGCACCGGGTGCCCCGGCAGGACCGGCACCGCCGCCTCGGACGCGTTCGTCTCCGCCGCCCGGCTGACGGTCGCCGACGACGGCGCGCTCGCCGGGGAGACCCAGGTCCGCTCCACGGTCCGCCCCGGCCCGTACGACGTCAGGATCGTCTGCGGCGAGAAGTCTTTGAAGACCCGCTTCACCGTCGGCCTCGCCGCCTCCGCGGACCCGGCGGCGCCCACCGCGCCCGACTCGGCTGCCCTCGACCCAGCGGCGCCCATCGCACCCGCGTCGCCGGCCGCCCCGAACCCGATGACGCCCACCGCGCCCGCCTCGCCGACCGCCCCGGTCCGTGCGGGCGGCGGCGGCACCGCGCACCTGGCGGCCGTCGACACCGACTCCACCGGACCGGGGGCCGCCCACGCGGTCACCGGACTGCTCCTCGCGGCCGGCGCCGCCGCGGTCGTCATGACCGGCCGCGCCCGCCGTGGCCGCAAGGCGGGCTGACCATGTCCGACCGGGAATACACCACGGGCACCGGACGGCTCATCGCCGGCGTGGCCTGGGCGGTACTGCTGCTCGGGCTGTGGCTGTGGGGCCGCGAGGCGACCGATGTGGGGCACGGCATATCCGGGCCGAAGACCGGTGACATGGCGGCGGTCGGGCGTCCCCCGGACGTCCGGCTGCCACCCGCCCGCAGCCCGCTCGGCGAGGCGCTGCCCCAGCGCCTCGACATCCCCGGGCTCGGCATCCAGGCACCGGTGGTCGCCCGCGGCCTCGACGCCCAGGGCGCCGTCGACCCGCCGCCGTACGACCAGCCGGGCGTCGTCGGCTGGTACGCGGCCGGCGCCGCACCGGGCGCGGCCGGCACCGCGGTGATGGTCGGCCACGTCGACACCGAGACCCGGCCCGCCGTCTTCTACAAGCTCAGCGCCCTGCGCGCCGGACACACCGTGCGGGTCGTCCGCGACGACGGCACGGTCGCCGAGTTCACCGTCGACGACATCCAGGTCGTCACCCGCGACCGCTTCGACGCCCAGCAGGCCTACGGGCCGCGCAAGGACGGCCGCGCCGAACTGCGGCTGATCACCTGCGGTGGCAGCTTCGACAAGGCGAGCCGCAGCTACACCGCCAACGTGATCGTCTCCGCGTACCTCACCGGCACGGTCCTCTGACCCGCCTCGGCGACTTGTGCCAGGATTGAGCCGGGAACAGCGCTGCACCCGAGGGGGAGTGGGATGTACGGCAGCAGGGGGGCGGCCGGAGTGCGGGCGACCGCGGCGGTGCTGGGGGCGGCACTGCTGATCGCGGGATGCTCCTCCGACGACGAGGACGAACCCGCGCACGGGGCGGCGGCGGGCATCACCCAGCAGCCCAAGAGCATCGCCCCGTTCTGGGTCAACCCGGACGGCAACGCGGCCCAGCAGGTCGCCGCCTACGAGAAGGCCGGCAAGAAGGCCGAGGCCGGGCAGATCCGCAAGATAGCGCAGCAGCCGACCGGCGAGTGGATCAGCCCCGAGAACCCCGAGGAGCAGGCGCGCGGCTTCACCGAGGCCGCCGCCCGGGCCGACCGCACCGCGCTGCTCGTCCTCTACAACATCCCGCACCGCGACTGCGGCCAGTTCTCCGGCGGCGGCGCCGCCGACGGCAACGCCTACCGCGCGTTCGTCGACCGCGTCGCCCAGGGCATCGGCGACCGCCCCGCGGCGGTGATCCTCGAACCGGACGCCGTCCTGCACATGGTCGACAACTGCACGGCGCCCGAGTACCACGAGGAGCGCTACGACCTGCTCAAGGGCGCCGTCACCACCCTGAAGTCCCTGAAGAACACCAAGGTCTACCTGGACGCGGGCAACGCCGGCTGGGGCCACCCCGACCAGATCTTCGAACCCCTCAAGCGGGCCGGCATCGACCAGGCCGACGGCTTCGCCGTCAACGTCTCGAACTTCTACACGACCCAGGACTCCATCGCCTACGGCAAGGAACTGTCCGCCAAGGTCGGCGGCAAGCCCTTCGTCATCGACACCAGCCGCAACGGCAACGGCCCCTACACCGAGGGCAACCCCGACGAACGCTGGTGCAACCCCCCGGGCCGCGCCCTGGGCGAGACCCCCACCACCGAGACGGCCGACCCCCTGGTCGACGCCTACCTCTGGATCAAACGCCCCGGAGAATCGGACGGCGAATGCAAGGGCGGCCCGAAGGCGGGCGAGTGGTGGCCGGACTACGCCTTGGAACTCGCCCGGGCATCAAGGGGTTAGGGGCGCGGGGAACTGCGCGAAGTACCACAGCGCTCCCGCACCCGACAACGAATCCGCGGGAGCGCTGCGGCACCCGACAACGACCCCGCGGGAGCGCTACGGCACCCGAACCCACTGCGCCTCGGACGGCGTCCCCTGCTCGTCGTCGACGAACAGCATGTACCACCCCGCCTGCACCAGGTTCCGGTTCTCCGGCACCGTCACGGTCACCTTGTCCCCGGACGTCGTGAAGTCCAGCGCGATGGACCGCTGGTCCACGTCCGTCACATGCGTGGACGCGCTCGGCCGGATCAGCCGCACCTTCTTGATGGACGAGGCGTGCGACGAGGTGAACGTCCCCGACTCCCCGCGCTCGATCGTCTGCGGCCCCCCGGACAGCGAGGGCCGCGACCCGCGGAACAGATACGGCGGCCGGTAGATCTCGATCCGCTGCTCGAACTTCCCCGGCTTGGTGTTCGCCTTGTCCGCGAACAGCGAGTCGGAGCCGAAGAACATCACGGACCCGTCCGGCAGCAGGATCGACCCGGAGTGGTAGTTCCGCCCGACCAGGGGGTCGGCGACCCGCTCGAAGGAGTTGCCGTCCGGGTGGTAGAGCCGCGCCTCCAGAATGTTGGAGTCGCCCCGCCCCCGGTAGTCCTCCGAGCCGCCGGACACCAGCACGCTGTCGTCCGGCAGGATCGACGCCTGCGGGTAGCGCGTGCCCTTGTCCAGCGACGGCCCGTCCACGAACCGCGGCCGGTCCGCCTTCAGATCCACGATCCGGGTCTTCTCGCTGGACAGCTTGGACTCGCCGACCCCGCCGCCGCCGATCACCATGTACTTCTCGTCCTGCGCGGGCGGCAGCAGCACCGTCCCGGAGGTCTCCAGCCGGTCGGCGTCGCTCATGCCGGGGATCTTCGTGAACGTGTTGCGGTCCACGTCCCAGACACCGGGGTCACGCCCCACGTCGTCCGGGCCGTAGCCCGCGTTGGACCCCGAGTAGAAGATCTTCCCGTTCTGCATCAGGAACAGCGCGGGATACGTCGGGAACTGGCGGACCTTGCCGGTGTACGCCCACTTCTTCGTCTTCGGGTCGTAGATCTCGTTCTTGCCCGGCACCAGCTGGCCGATGTCGTCCAGCCCGGAGACGCTGAGGATCTTCCCGTCGCTCAGCGTGGTGAGCGTCGGGTACCAGCGGGCCTCCTTCATCGGGTCGACCTTGATGTACTTCTCGGCGACCACGTCGAACTCGTAGGCGTCCCGGATGCCTTGGAAGTCCTTCTTGTCCAGGGCGAGTTTCTGCGCGATGCCGTAGGTGTTGCGGGCGTCGGCGCCGGTCAGGCCCTGCACGCGGTAGTTGTCCTGCGTACCGGTCTCGTACTTCGCGCCGCTCTTCTGCGCCTCGACGTAGATACGTCCGAGGCCCGGGTCGTTGCGCAGGAACCGGCCGGTGGCCGGGTCGAACACCTTCTTCGCGCGCGGCACCAGCACCGGGTCCTGGGAGACGAACGTCTTGCCGTTCTCCTTGCCGGTGAACTCGGTGCCGGCGGGCAGCGTGATCGGCTTGTCCGGGTTCTCGTTGTGGACGATCATCAGGCCGCCGGCCTTTGTGACGTCACCCTTGAGCTTCTCGTACCGCTTCGTGCCGCCGGCGATGAGCAGGTTGCCGTTCGCCAGCTGTGTGTGCCCGGTGCAGAACAGGTCGTTGGGCGTCGGCACCTTCTTGATGGTGCCCTTCACCGGGTCCCAGATCCGGGTGTCGTACTTCTTCGCGTCGAAGTTGTCCTGGTTGTTTCCCGACCCCGCGACGAGCAGCACCTTGCCGGTGCGCAGCAGCGCCGCGTGAATGGTGTTGAGCCGGTATTCCTCGGGAAATTCGACGATCTCCCAGTGGCCGTTCTCCGCTTTGTACTCGGGTCGGTTGATTTGGTACTGGTGGTACTTCTCGGTACCGAAGCGGTAGAGCCACGGTCCGTTCATCCCGGCCAGCGCGACTACCACCGCCGTGCCTATCGCGAATCGACGGGCGCGGCGGCGGCCGGCACGGTCTTTCATTCCTTACGTCCCCCAAGTCCACCAAGGGCGATCTGCATGGTCTGGTCGTTGTCCCCGTCGTTTCCCGCGTCGGCGCCGGCCCAGGTGGGCCGGGGCTGCGGGGCGTGCGGCGCGGCGGGCTGCTGCGGGACGGACTGCTGCTGCGGGATGGGCAGCGGCTGCGTCCGGTGCGGCTCGGCGGCGGCCCGCGCATGCCTCGCCGCGGGCTTCTTCCTGGCCTGCCGCAGTTCATGACGCCAGACGAAGACGGGGAAGGCGGTGATCAGCATCGCGAACATCGCCCAGACGACCATCGCCGGGTGGGCGTTGCCGAGGACGAACCCGGCGACGATCGAGGCGCCGAAGATCACGATGAAGTACCAGTGGTACCGGAAGGTGCCGAGCCAGCGGTCCGGGCTGGCCGAGTCACCCTTGGGCGTCACCACGAACTTGCTCTTGCGGCGCAGCACGGAGTCGATCAGCGCCTTGGCGTACAGCGGCGCGGACAGCGCGGACATCACCATGCCGGCGACACCGCCGGAGCCCTCCGGCTCGTGCGGCGAGACGTTGTGGCGGCGGTTCCAGATGTACAGGCCGATCTGGAGCGCGGACGCGTTGCCGTAGAGCATCAGCCACACGGTCGGGTCGATGTTCACACCCGAGGCGCCCAGGCCCAGGAACAGCGCGCAGCTGAGCGCCGCCAGGATCCAGTTCAGGGCGGACATCGGGTAGAAGATGATCATCATCGTGTAGTTGAAGAGCTTGCTCGGCGGCAGCGAGTACCAGCCCTTCCAGTACTGCTTGAGGATCGTCTCGTACGTGCCGCGCGACCAGCGCATCTGCTGGGTGAAGAAGTCCGTCCAGGCGCTCGGGCCCTCGCCGACGGCGAGCACGTCCGGGGTGTAGACCGACTTCCACTTCCGCCCGGTCGCCGGGTTCTTGTGGCGGTGGATCTCGAAGCCGGTGGCCATGTCCTCGGTGATCGAGTCGTACAGGCCGCCGATCTGCTTGAGGGCCTTGATGCGCACCGCGTTGGAGGTGCCGACGAACATGGGGCCGCCGTAGCGGTTGCCGGCCCGCTGGATCAGCGCGTGGAAGAGGAACTGCTGCGACTCGGCGGCCTTGGTGACGAAGTTGTCGTAGTTGCCGTACACCTGCGGGCCGATGACGAAGCCGACGTCCGGGTCGCGGAAGAAGCCGAGCATCCGCTCCAGGTAGTTGGGCAGCGGCACGTGGTCGGTGTCGACGGAGGCGAAGTAGTCGTAGTCGTCGCCGTGCGCGTCGAGCCAGGCGTTGTAGTTGCCGTGCTTGGTCTTGGCGCGGTGCGGGCCCTTGGCCTGGTTCCACTTCGCGACGCCCTTGCGGGAGAAGTGGCGCACGCCGAGCCGGGCGCAGACCTCCTTGACCTCCGGGTCGTCGCCCTCGTCGAGCAGCCAGACGTGCATCACGCCCCGGTGGCGGATCCGCACGGCCGCCTCCAGGGTCTTCGTCACCATCTCCAGCGGCTCCTTGCCGGGCACGAAGGAGGTGAGGAAGGCCACTCTGGTGCCGGTCTCCGGGACCACCGGGACCGGGTCGCGGGCGACCAGCGTGGCGTGCGCGTTGGACACCACGTTCATGCAGCGGAAGAACTCGATCAGACCGATCGAGACCAGCATCACGACGTCGAGCGCGGGCAGGAAGTCGTACGCCGGGTAGTCCCGCTCGGTCCAGTGCTCCGGCTGGAGCAGCCAGACCAGCAGGACCACCGAGAGCACCGGCGCGGCCATCAGCATCAGGGCCACCCGTATCCGGTGCGGCTCCTGGGAGATCAGGGAGCGGTACTGCACCGTGTACGGCTTGTTCGGGTCGGGCTGGGTGAGGGGACCCGCGAGCCGGCTGTAGTGCTCGTAGTCGTACTTCGGCAGCGTCTTCTTGATGCGCCGGAAAGTCCCGGTGGTGCCCAGCCGGTGCCCCGGCACCCTCAGCTGAGTGGTCTGGGACGGGTCGAAGTTCTGCCGGGCGCCCGTCGGCGTCGACGTCATGAGTCATCCCCCCACACGCGGGTCAGCGCGTGTCAGTCGGTTCCTTCGCCCGTTCCGGTCCCCCTCGACCTTCCCGGGCGTGTCAGTGGTGCGCCGCAGTTCACCACATGGTCCACACCCTATAGACATGGAACTGCGAGCTTCCGGTTGCATGATGCCCCCCTCGGCATCGCTCCATGAACCGGGGCCTCCTTCTCCCCGCCGCATCCGGCAACCGGATTTCCCTGCCCCCCAATTGGCGCGTATCCGCGGCCTCTTGAGAGCCAGGGTTCTACGGCGTTCAGCATGATCGCAAGACGCGATACACGGTATTTACCGGCTATACGCGCTCATTGGTGCGCATGATGGCTTCTGCTGGTGCGCTTGTGGCCAGTCGTGCACGAATGCGTACGGATGGCGAAGGTGTTTCGTTCAATGCCTCGGCGTGCTTCTTCCCTGTCTTTGGTGCACGCCCCGCACCACACCTTCGATCATCCGTGCGAACGACAACGAAAAGGCCCCTCGCCTGAAGCGAGGGGCCTTTTTTCGTCTGTGCGCCGCCAGGGACTCGAACCCCGGACCCGCTGATTAAGAGTCAGCTGCTCTAACCAACTGAGCTAGCGGCGCCTGCTGACGTCGATAACTCTACAGGACGTCCGGGGGTGCTCCCGACCGCTCGCCCTGTGCATGACAGTCGCCGGTCCGGGGTCAGGCCCGCCCGTACATCATTCGGACCGTCAACATGCGGGCCCCGGCGACAGTTGTGAAACTGATCAACGTGCACAAGTGTGGACATTCCCGCCAGGAGTGTGAGGGGAATCGCATGGAGACTCCGGTTTTCGCAGAGCTCGATCCCCCGCGCGACTGCGACTGCCCCGGCTGCGTCACCGCGCGCCGCGCCCTGCCGCCCCCTCCCGGGGGCCGTTCCCTCACCCCCCGTGCCGTGGCCGTCACCGCCGCGACGGCGGCCGCTCTCGCCGCGGCCCCCACCCCGGCACCGGCCCTCGCCGCCCCGCACGCCCCCCAGCACCCCGGCGTTCCCGCAGGTGACGAGCCCGAGACCCCCCAGGGGAGCAAGGCGCCCCTGCACGGCCCGGCGGGCAAACCGGCCACCCCGAACCTCCCGGCGAAGGCGCCCGCCACCACCCGGGCGGAGATCATCCGGCGGGCCAAGACCTGGGTCGCGGCGCGAGTGCCGTACAGCATGACCCGGTACTGGTCCGACGGGTACCGGCAGGACTGCTCCGGGTTCGTCTCCATGGCGTGGGGCCTGCCGGGCAACGAGTGGACGGGCACCCTGCACCAGTACGGCGTGCGCATCGGCAAGGACGAGCTGCAGCCCGGCGACATCCTCCTCTTCCACAATCCGGCGGACCCCGAGCGAGGCTCCCACGTGGTGATCTTCGGCGGCTGGACGGACTACACCCGCTCCTTCTACATCGCCTACGAGTCGACCCGCCCGCACGCCCGCGGGCAGGCCACCCCCTACGCCTACTGGACGAACTCCGACCGCTATGTCGCCTACCGCTACAAGGGGCTGAAGGCGTCGGGCACCCCGGGCGCCCAGCCGGGCGGAGCGGCCGGGGGAGGCGGAGGGGTTGGGGGAGGCGGCGGTGGCGGCCCGGTGGCCACGCCCTTCCCCGGTGTGGCCTACTTCGGCCCCGGCGCGAACAACCCGTACGTCACCCTGCTCGGCCGGATGCTGGTCCAGCGCGGCGCCGGGCGCTTCTACACCTCGGGGCCCGGACCGCGCTGGACCGAGGCCGACCGCAGGGCGACCCAGGCGTTCCAGCTGGCCCAGGGCTGGACGGGCGCGGCGGCGGACGGGCTGCCCGGGCCGAAGACCTGGGACCTGCTGATCAGCGGCCGCGGCCGGAACGTCACCGCGGGGACGGCGGGCGCGTCCGGGGCGCAGACGGGGCGGGTCCCGGCCTTCCCCGGCCGGGCGATGTTCCGGCCGGGCGCCCGCAACGAGTACGTCACGCTGCTCGGCCGGCAGCTCGTGAAGAAGGGGTTCGGCCGGCACTACACCACCGGGCCCGGACCCCTCTGGGGCGAGGCGGACCGGCGCAACGTCGAGGCCTTCCAGCGCGCCCAGGGCTGGCGCGGCGGCGCGGCGGACGGCTACCCCGGCCCGGAGACGTGGCGCCGGCTCTTCTCCTGACCACCCGTACGACCACCTCGTACGCCCACCCCGCACGACCCCGGTACGGACGACCCGTACGGGCCCATCTGTGACGCATCTGGCGCGGAGGCTGGAGGCACGCATGAGTACGACCCCCGCACACACACCCGACCCCGGCGGCACAGCCCGCCCGGGTCGCCTCATCCAGAACGAGGCGACCACCGAGATCCCCGTCCACCTGCTCTTCCGGGACGACCCCGACCCGGCGCCGGTGCCGCTGAGGCCGGCCGTGGTCGGCCGCCGGCAGGGCACCGGCGAACAGCCGCGGCTGCGGCGCCCGGCACCCGCGCGGACCCGGCCGGTGCCCGAGGTCGACCCGGAGCTGGCCGAGCGGCCCGCCCGGGTGCTGCCCGGCGCGGTGGGCGTGCTGGCCGGCACGGCCGGGGCGGCCGGCGCGCTGGCCACCTCCTGGTGGGCGGGCACGCTGCCGCCGCTCGCGGTCGCCGCGCTCGGGCTGCCCGCCGCGGCGCCGGCCGGCCTGGGCCCCGCGCAGTGGGCGGCGTACGCCGGGGCCGGGGCGCTCGGGCTGTTCGGGTTCGGCGGGCTGGCCCGGGGCCGGACCGGGCGGGCCTGGGTGCTGGACCTGTTCGGCCGCTACCGGGGGACCGTCCGCCGCACCGGCCTGCTCTGGGTCAACCCGCTGCTGCTGCGCCGCCGGGTCGACGTGCGGCTGCGGCACTGGCGCAGCGAGCCGATGCCCGCCTCGGACGGCAGCGGGGTGGCGCTGCGGGTGGTGGTGCTGGTGGTGTGGCGGGTGCGGGACACCGCGCGGGCCGTGCTCGGGATGGAGGACCACGAGGGCTATCTGCGCGAGTGCGTGGAGGCGGCGCTGGCCCGGGTGCCGGTGGAGACGCCGGGCGGGGGCGGCTCGGTGCCGGCCGCCGCGGAGACGCTGACCCGGCTGGTGGCGACGGACACGGCACCGGTGGGCCTGGAGGTGTTCTCGGTGCAGCCGGTGCGGATCGAGTACGCCCCCGAGGTCGCCGCCGCGATGCACCGCCGAAAGATCGCCGCGCTGGACGCCCAGCACCGGGCGAGCGTGCTCTCCTCGGTGGTGGACTCGGTGGAGGACACGGTGACCCGGCTGACCATGCGCGGCCTGGTGGAGCTGGACGACTACGAGCGCAAGGCGCTCGTGAAGGACCTGACGGTGGCGTTCTGCGCGGGGCGGGGGGAGACGGGCGCGTGACCCCGGTGAAGGGCGCGCGTGAGCCGGGGGGTGCGTGACCCTCGCGGGCGCGTGTCGCGCAAGGGGGTGCCGGGACGCGCCTCACTCCGCTATTGGTATGGACATGTTCAACTATCGGCAATAGTCTGGGACTTGGTCTAGACCTACGTGCACCACTGCACGGCTCACCGAACCTCCCCCACATCCCCGAGGAGCGGCAGCATGCGCACCAAGACCAAGTTGTCCGCGGTCGCGGTCGGACTGGCGACGACCGGAGCCCTCGTGCTCTCCTCCGGCGCGGCCACCGGCCACGGCTACACCGACCTCCCCATCAGCAGGCAGAAGCTGTGCCAGAACGGCACGGTGACCAACTGCGGCGCCATCCAGTGGGAGCCGCAGAGCGTCGAGGGCCCCAAGGGCTTCCCCGCGTCCGGGCCCGCCGACGGGCAGCTCTGCTCCGGCAACAACACCCGCTTCGCCCAGCTCGACAGCCCGAAGACCCCCTCGGGCGGCGCGTGGCCGGCCACCAAGGTCACCGGCGGGCAGAGCTACACCTTCCGCTGGCAGTTCACGGCGATGCACGCCACGACCGACTTCAAGTACTACATCACCAAGCCGGGCTGGAACCAGAACCACAACCTGTCCCGCTCCGACCTCAACCTCACGCCGTTCCTGACGGTGCCCTACGGCGGCCAGCGCCCGCCGCAGACCCTCTCGCACAGCGGCACGCTGCCGTCCGGGCTCAGCGGACGGCACGTGATCCTCGCGGTGTGGACGATCGCGGACACCGGCAACGCGTTCTACGCCTGCTCGGACGTCACGTTCTAGACGGCAACGGAAAGGGCCCCCTCGCTCTCGCGAGGGGGCCCTCTGCTGTGCGCCGCCAGGGACTCGAACCCCGGACCCGCTGATTAAGAGTCAGCTGCTCTAACCAACTGAGCTAGCGGCGCATGACTCTCGCCTTCCGCTTTTCGCGGCCGGCGACGAAGAAAATACTACCTGGTCCCCGGGGGTGCTCGTGACCACCGGGGACCAGGGCGAAGAGCGCGCCAGGCGGGACCCCCTGCGGGGTCCCGCTAGATCGCCAGGGACAGCAGGACCGGCGCCGCGTTCCGGTTCAGCGTCTCCGCCGCCTGGCGCAGCCGGTGCGCGTGCTCCACCGGCAGGGACAGCGCGAGGCAGCCCACGGAGGACCCGGCGGTGATCGGGACGGCCGCGCAGACCGTGCCCACCGCGTACTCCTGGAGATCGAGCACCGGCACCGTCGGCGGCTGCGCCTCCAGGCGGGAGAGCAGCAGCTTGTCGCTGGTGATCGTGCGCGAGGTGAGCCGCGCCATCTTGTGCCGGGCCAGATGGTCGCGGCGGCTGTTGTGGTCGAGCTGGCCGAGCAGGCTCTTGCCGACCGCGGTGGCGTGCGCGGAGTAGCGGAAGTCCACCCACTCGTTGACCGCGGGCGTGGCCGGGCTGTCGGCGCAATGGGTGATCCGGACCTCCCCGTCGACGTAACGGCTGATGTAGACGGCGGCGCCCACCGAGTCGCGCAGCCGGTTCAGGGTGTGCTGGAGATGGTCCCGCAGGGCCCGGTCACGGCCGTGCGCGGAACCCAGGCGGGCGAGGGCGGCGCCGGTGACGTACGCCCCGTCGGCCACCTGCTCGACGTATCCCTCACGACGCAGCATCCGCAGGAGGGTGGTCAGCCGCTCCGTGTCGAGGCCGGTGTGACGGGCGATCTCGGTGTCGGTGACACCGGTGGAGTGCCGGGCCACCGTCTCCAGGACGCGGAGGGCGTCCTGAGCCGAGTGGTACGGCGCGGTCGGCTCGTGCTTCAGCGCCACGGTTTCCCCCTGTGCGCTCAGTCAATGTGCCGTGACCCGCTGTTCGGATCCTCTCCACGATAACCGGCAAGAGGCCGGTAGTGAGCGGCTGTTGACGAGAATCCGCCCCTGCCGGCTGAGGGTCGGGCCGGTGGCATATGTCGGCGGCAAGGGCTGTCCGGGCCGGGCGTCCGGTTCGCCCGCTCGCCGCGGCTCAGTGCCCCGGCACGTACCCGCGCTGCTTGTCGACCACGTTGAACAGCGGCCGGTTCGCCGCCCAGCGCTCGAACAGCTCCACGAACTGCGCGCCCAGCTCATCCAGCCGGCCCACCGTGTCCCCGCTCATGTGCGGCGACACGATCAGCCCCGGCACCCGCCACAACGGGCTGTCCGGGCCGAGCGGTTCGGTGGCGAAGACGTCCAGCGCGGCCCCCGCGAGCCACCGCTTGGCGAGCGCCGCGGCCAGCGCCTCCTCGTCCACCAGGGCGCCCCGGCCGACGTTCACGAACCGGGCGGACGGCTGGAACACCCCGAAGCGGCGGGTGTCGAACATGCCACGCGTGTCGTCGGTGAGCGGGGCCGCCGCGATCACCCAGTCGGCGCGCGCGAGCAGCCGGTCCAGGTCGTCCGGGCCGTGCACGCCGGTGCGCGGGGTGCGGCCGACGATCGCCGTACGGATGTCGAGCGCCTTCAGCAGCCGCGCCACCGTCCGGCCCACCGGCCCCGAGCCCACGACCACCGCGCGCGTGCCCGCCACCCGCTGCGTCTCCCGGTGCCGCCACTCGCCGCGCCCCTGCGACTCCAGCGTGCGCGGCAGGTCCTTCGCCATCGCCAGCACCAGCGCGGCCACGTACTCGGCGATGGGCTGCTCGAACACCCCGCGCGCGTTCGTCACCACCGTGTCCGACGCCGTCAGCTCCGGGCACATCACATGGTCGACGCCCGCGCTCGCGGTGTGCACCCAGCGCGGCCGGGGCCCCTCGCCCGGCCACACCTCGCGCACGGCGTGCGAGGTGAAGTCCCACACGAGCAGCGCGTCGGCCTCCGGCAGCCGGGCCGCGAGCCCCGCCTCGTCCGTGTGCACGATCCGGGCCCGGCCGGTGAGCCGGCCCAGCCGGGGCGGCGGGTCGGCGCCCAGCAGGACGAGCAGGGTGGGGTCGGTCATCGGCAGCCGTCTCTCCCAGCGGCTCGGCGCCCACCGGCGGCGTCCGGCGTACGCCGGTTCGCACCGGCGGCGCCTGACGCACGCCGGCTGTCCGCCGGCGGCATCCGACGCGCACCGGTCCTCACGGGCGGCGTCTGACCTGCGGCGGTTCTCGGGGGCGCGTCGGACATGCGCGGATCCACCACGCTCGCACCCGGACCCGGCGTCGTCAACACGGCCCCCCGCACGCCGCGTTGTCCGCGCCCGCGCCCCTTCCCGTCCCGCACCCGCGGGGACGGGCCGCGGATCCCGGTGATCTCGGCCAACCAAGTGACGATGTGGGCGGCGGCGCGCCGACGGGGTACCCGAGCCGTGGAGCCGTACCAGGCTCTGCCGGACGAGGAGGCGCGCACACGGCCTCCCCGCTCCGCCGGAACACCCCCCGTGCTGCCGGAAGAACAGCAGGAAGGCTGGACATGACCGCACTCGGATTCCTCTACCCGGGCCACTCGGCCGAGGACGACTATCCCCGTATCGAGCAGCTGCTGGGCAGTGACATCCGGGTGGACCTGGTCCACACGGACAGCGGCGAGGACGCCCGCCGCGAGGACGCGCTGCGCGTGATGGGCTCCCCGGAGCGGCTGGCGGCGAGCGTCCAGGAACTGCGGCACGCCGGCGCCGAGGCCGTGGTGTGGGCCAGCACCAGCGGCAGCTTCGCGTACGGCTGGGAGGGCGCCCACGAGCAGGTGCGCGGCCTCGCCGTGGCCGCCGGGATGCCGGCCTCCTCGACCTCCTTCGGGTTCGTGCACGCGAGCCGTGAGCTGGGGCTGCGGCGCGTCGCGATCGGCGCGACCTACCCGGACGACGTCGCCGGACTCTTCGCGGACTTCCTGCGCGCGGCCGGACTGGAGCCGGTCGCCGTGCACGCCGCCGGGATCACCGCCGCCGTAGCCGGCACCTGGGGCGAGGCCGAGCTGTTCGCGCTGGCCCGCGCGGCCGACCACGCGGACGCCGAGGCGGTCCTGCTGCCGGACACCGCCCTGCACACCGCCTCCCACCTCACCGCCCTGGAGAAGGAGCTGGGCAAGCCGGTCCTCACCGCCCACCAGGTCTCCGTCTGGGAGGCGCTGCGCCTGACCGACCGCCGGGTGAACGCCCCCGGCCTCGGCGCCCTCTTCACCCGGGAGCCGATCGTCCAGGTCTGAGGCCCGCCCCCGCACGAGCGGGCGTGCGCCCGCACGAACCCCTGCGGCCTCCTTGCGCGGGCGGGGGAGAATGGGAGTGGTCCGGCCGCGATGTCGGGGGGCGGGCCAGCCGATCCGTCCGTCAGAGGAGGACACGACATGGCGGAGCCCACGCCGCGTCGCCACGAACCGCGGCTACGCCCCGCGCCCCTGCTCTTCGAGCCGGCCGAGGCGGCCGGCGACCCGGAGCACTTCTTCGATCTGGAGTCCATCGACGACCCGCGGGAGCTGCTGGCGCGGGCGACCGAGCTGACCCAGGCGTTCCGCGCGGCGGCGGACCGGGCGATGGAGTTCCAGGCGATGGCCGCGGCCCAGCTCGCCGACCCGCGCCGGTTCGACCGGCTGACCGCCGCGGACATCGCCGACCGGGCGGAGTGGACCGAGGACTACGCCAGGAAGATGGTCGAGTTCGGCCGCGATCTGCTGCGGGGGGCGGACGAGCCGGGGCCCGACACGGTCTGAGCACCCCGGTCCGGGCGCCTCGCCCGAGCACCCCGGTCCGGGCGCCTGGCCCCAGCATCTCGGTCCGGGCGCCTGGCCCCAGCATTCGGCCCGAGGCCCCTTCGAAGCCCCCGGCCCGATCGTCCGGAGAGCGGCCCCGTTCGGGCGCGTGCCCGCCCGGTGATCCGCTTGGCATATGCCAGGCGGGCAAGATACCCGCTCGCTCCCTCTCCTGTCCCCGTTTCCGGCAACTCTGTGGAACGGAACGTGTACAACCGGTAGACCTGGGTGACATGAGCAGCAGCACAGTCACCGCCGACGGAGTCGACTGGCTCGTCTCGGCAGGAACGTATCCGCGCAGCACCCGTGCCCTGTGGGAGGAACGGCCCGACGCCCCGGCCGTGCTGCCCTGCGGCACCGCCTTCGACGTGGTGAGCGCGCCCGCCGTCTTCGGGCGCCGCATGCTCGACCGGCTGTGGGAGGACGGGCCGGGCTCGGGCCCGGTGGCCGCCTTCCGGGGCCGCGTCCTGCTGTTCGCCGCGCCGGGCACGGCCCAGCGGCTGCCCTCGCTGATGGAGTGGGAGGAGTGGAGCGGCCACGGACGCACCGGCGAGATCCCGCCACTGCTGTGCCACGGCACCGGGGACGCCGTCACGGTCCCCCCGCTGGCCGGCCCCCCGGCGGCGGGCGTGGCCGCGGAGGCGCGCTGGATCGTCGCCCCCGACACCCGCCATCCCTGGCTGCCGGGCCCGGAGGTGCTGCTCTGGGCGGCCGTCCGGGTGGCCCGGGCGGCGGTGCGGATATCGATTTCGCCTCCCGCCGACCAGGATGCTAAGGTCTACGACGTCAGCAGGCGCCGCTAGCTCAGTTGGTTAGAGCAGCTGACTCTTAATCAGCGGGTCCGGGGTTCGAGTCCCTGGCGGCGCACTAGCGATTAGGTCGCTGACCTGGGCGTTCTCGGTATCGAGAACGCCCTTTCGCTTGTCCGGGGTCCTGCCCGCCGTCCCGTCACCGCAGTGGCGAGATCTTTACGGTCCAAGCTCCCGAGGGCGTCCGGCCCTCCACCTCGACGCGCACGTTCTCGCCGGGCACGGTGAAGCTCTCCCCGACGTCGACGGGGGCGTCGGCGAGCGCCGGGTAGACCGAGTTCTCCCAGCAGGCCTCCGTCTCCGGGTGGGCGTCGATCACCTGCACCGGACCGCCCCCGGAGGCGGCGCCGCTGCGCACCCGGTAGACCAGGACGCCCTGCCGGCAGGCGGACCGGTCGTTGCCGACCGCGCCCCGCGCCTCGAAGGCGAGCACGCTGTCGGGGCCGGTGCGCACCACCGCCAGCTTGGTGCCCCGCCCGGAGCCGAAGACCGGCGCCCCGGCGGCCCCCGTCACCGGCACGTCCGGTCCGGCGCTCAGCGACTCCAGGGTCAGCCGGGTCGGCTCACCGCCCGGCACGCACACCACCTGCCGCTCCTCCAGCCAGCCCAGCTTCCACTTGTGCCAGCCGAAGAGGTCGGGCGCGAGGCCGAACTGGCTGCCCATCAGGTCCCAGTCGCCGACGTGGGTGTCCCAGTCGCCCTTGCCGTCCGTCGGGCGGTGGTAGAGGTCCGGCAGGTCGAAGACATGGCCGGTCTCGTGGGCGAGGACCAGCCGGTCCGGCGGATGGTTCTCGAACACCGTGACGACCCGGCGGATGTCCGTCCCGTCGGCCCGCAGCGGCGATTCCAGGTTGACCACTTTCGTGGCGTCCGAGTCGACACCGGGCGCGTGCGGATCGGCGACGAAGTAGACGACGTCGTAGCGCGAGAAGTCGACCTGCCCGTCGGCCGCGGCGAGCGCGTCGCGCAGATAGGCGGCGCGGTGCGAGGCGGTCCAGTCGCGCTGTATGGCGTACGCCGTCGAGGGGCGCGGCATCCGGATCCAGTGCCGCAGTGGATGCGGGCGCAGCGTGAACCGGCCGTAGGACGCCTGCGCGAAATAGCGGCTGGTGGCGGGGAAGTGGTCGGCCGTCAGTTCCGCGGGCGTGGTCAGCGGCGCGGAGTCCGGGAAGGACAGGAAGATCATCACCGCGTCCAGCGCGCGGGTCGGCCGGGGATAGGCGGCGTTCCAGGTGTCCAGGCCCTCCGAGTGGTGCGCGTCGGTGCGTTCCAGGGAGCACGGCGCCGCCGAGAAGGGGCCGGCGACCGAGGGCCCGGTGACCAGGGAGGTGGCGGCGAGAGCCGTCAGGGTGGTGAACACGGCCGCGGTGCTGCGCAGTCGGGCGCGCGGGAGCGGACGCGGCACGGGAACCTCCGGATGCGGTCGGGGGGACACCGCATCCAGCCTGTGGCAGATTGTCGTACTGCGTCCTGTTTGTCTGGCCCGGACGAGTGAGGCGGGCGACCGGTCCGATCGGTGGCACCCCCGAAGTGCTCACGGAACGTCACCACTGGTCGTGAGGTCGAAGAAGGCGTCCAGGCGTGAGCAGAAACGATCCGCCCGCGAAGTGGGTATGTCCTGAGTGGCGGGCAGTGGCTGGAAGGGCCGGAGGACACCCTCTATGATCGGCACACTTTCCTGCGCGGACGACGATCGAGTGCACTGCGGGAGCGAGCGGTGAGCGGAACCTCCGAAGGGCCGACGCCCGCGGCAGACCTCATCCGGCCGACGGTCACAGAGAGTGACGCAAAGGCGTCGGGTGGTACGGACGCTGTCGCCTTCGTGCCTCCACGCCCGGACCGGGACCCGGACGCGGCCGCGGACCCGGCGGGCGGCGACGCCGCCTCCTACCGGTCCGCGTTCACCGCGGCGCCGCTCGCCATGGCGGTCGTCGACCGCGACGGGCGGATCGCCACGGCCAACGACACCCTCGCCGACCTGTTCGGCGGCCCGCCCGGCGGACTCGTCGGACGCGTCGCCGCCGACCTGCTCGACCTCTCCTCCGACCCGCGCACCTGGCACGCCTACCGCGAGGTGCTGCGCGGCCGGCAGGCGAAACTGCGCTGCACCCGGCGGCTCAAACACCCCGACGGACACGCCGTCTGGGCGCAGATCACCGTCGCCCCGCTCGCCGACGGCACACCCGGCGTCCTGCTCTCCGTCACCGACATCAGCGCCCGCCGCGAACTCCAGGCGCAGCTGAGGCACTTGCAGATGCACGACCCGGTGACCCGGCTGCCCAACCGCACCCTGTTCTTCGAACGCCTCTCCGCCGCCCTCGACACCGAGGCCCACACCCGCGGCGGCACCGGCCGGATCGGCCTGTGCTACCTCGACCTCGACGGCTTCAAGGCCATCAACGACACCCTCGGCCACCGCGTCGGCGACCGGCTGCTGGCCGCCGTCGCCGAACGGCTCACCCGCTGCGCCGAGGAAGCCGGCTACACCCGCTCCGGCGCGCCCCTGGTCGCCCGGCTCGGCGGCGACGAGTTCGCCCTCCTCGTCGAGGACTCCACCGGCACCGAACAGCTCGCCGACCTCGCCGAGTCCGTCCTCACCGCGCTCCAGGCCCCGTTCGACCTCTCCGGGCAGCGGCTCAGCGTCTCCGCCTCCATCGGCGTCGTCGAACGGCAGGCCGCCGGAACCACCGCCACCGGGCTGATGCAGGCCGCCGACACCACGCTGTACTGGGCGAAGGCCGACGGCAAGGCCCGCTGGACGCTCTTCGACCCCGAGCGCAACGCCCACCGCATGACCCGCCAGGCCCTCGCCTCCACCCTCCGCCCGGCCATCGACCGCGGCGAGTTCACCCTGGAGTACCAGCCCCTGGTCGGCATGGCCGACGGACGGCTCAGCGGGGTCGAGGCACTGGTGCGCTGGAACCATCCGCAGTTCGGCACCCTGACGCCGAATCGGTTCATCGGACTGGCGGAGGAAGACGGCGCGATCGTCCCGCTCGGCCGCTGGATCCTCGCCACCGCCTGCCGCCAGGCCCGCCGCTGGCAGCTCGAACACCCCGACGAGCCGCCCATCTTCGTCAGCGTCAACGTGGCCGTACGCCAGGTCTGGGACTCCGACCTGGTCGCGGACGTCGCGGAGACCCTCGCCGATACCGGCCTCGCCCCGCACCTGCTGCAGCTGGAGCTGACCGAGTCCGCCGTGATGGGCTCCTCCGGCCGCCCGCTGCGCGCCCTGCAGGCCCTCAGCGACATGGGCGTACGCATCGCCATCGACGACTTCGGCACCGGCTACTCCAACCTCGCCTACCTCAGCCGGCTGCCGGTGTCCGTGCTGAAGCTGGACGGGTCGTTCGTCCGCGGCTTCCAGTACGAGGACAGCGGCGCGCACGCCAGCCCGGCGGACGAGGTCATCGTCGAGGCGATGATCCAGCTCGCCCACCGGCTCGGACTGACCGTCACCGCCGAGTGCGTGGAGACCTCCGCGCAGGCCGGGCGGCTGCGCCGGATCGGCTGCGACACCGGCCAGGGCTGGCTCTACTCCCGGCCGGTGGCGGCGGATCGTATCTCCGAACTGCTGGCCTGCCCGGCCGGTCAGGCCGCCGGCAACCCGTAGGCGTCCGCGATGAGTTCGTAGCTGCGCACCCGCACCTCACCGGTCGGCGTGCTCGCCGTGATCATCAACTCGTCGGCGCCGGTGCGCTTCTGCAGATCGTCCAGGCCGGTACGGACCTCGTCCGCGGTGCCGTGGATGACGTTCGCGCTCCACTGCTGCGCGAACTCCCGCTCCAGCGGCGAGAACTCGTACGCCTCCGCCTCCTGGGGGCTCGGCACCAGTCCGGGCCGCCCGGTGCGCAGCCGCACCATGCTCAGCACGGCCGCCCGCACCTCGCGCCGCGCCACCCGCTGCTCGTCCGCGGCCAGCGCCGAGACACCGATCAGCGCGTACGGCTCGGCCAGCACCCCGGACGGCTTGAAGGACTCCCGGTAAAGGTCCAGCGCCGGGATGGTGTTCTGCGCCGAGAAGTGGTGGGCGAACGCGAACGGCAGGCCCAGCAGGCCCGCCAGCCGGGCGCTGTAGCCGGAGGAGCCCAGCAGCCAGATGGGCGGGCGGTGCGGGGACTGCACACCGCCGGGGGAGGTGCCCTGCACGGGGCCCGGGACGGCGTGGATGCGCCGGTAGGGGTGGCCGTCGGGGAAGTCGTCGTCCAGGAAACGGGTCAGCTCGGAGAGCAGCCGGGGGAACTCGTCCGCCGCCTCCTCCGGCCGGTCCGTGCGGCGCAGCGCCGCCGCGGTCGCCCCGTCCGTGCCGGGGGCGCGCCCGAGGCCGAGGTCGATCCGGCCCGGTGCCATGGCCTCCAGGGTGCCGAACTGCTCCGCGATCACCAGCGGCGCGTGGTTGGGCAGCATCACCCCGCCCGAGCCGAGGCGGATGCGGCTGGTGTGGGCGGCGAGGTGGGCGAGGATCACCGCGGGCGAGGACGACGCGACGCCCGGCATCGAGTGGTGCTCGGCGACCCAGTAGCGGTGGAAGCCGCGGGACTCCGCCAGCCGGGCCAGGGCGACGCTGGTGCGCAGCGCGTCCGTGGAGGTGTGGCCGGCGCCGACCGCGACCAGGTCCAGGACGGACAGCGGGACGGGGGCGGAGCCGTGGGCGGTGCCTTGGATGCCGTCGCCTTCGCCGGTGCGGGTCTCGGCGTCCCGGGTGTCGTCTGCCGCCACGGTGGGGCCTCCTGCTCTCGTCGCCATGCGGTCGGGCCATGGGCGTCAACGGGAGGTGGCGGGGGGTTCATTCCCTGGTGGACCGAGGCCCCCCCGCGCGCCCACCCGGCGCGGGCCCTGCGGCCGCCCACTCACTCGGTGGCGGGCCGCCGGCTCACCCGGTGGCGGGTCCTACGGCCGCCAGCTCACCCGGTGTTCCGCCAGGTGCGCCAGGACCGCGTGGTTCGCCTCCCAGCCGTCCGGGAACTTCACCAGCGTCCCCAGCTGCACCGGCTCCGTCGACGGATAGTCGTCCAGCAGCTCGCCCACGCCCGCGCGGCACACCACGACGCACGCGTGCCGGTGCCGGGAGGCGAGCACGCACAGCCGGCCCGTCTCCAGGTGGAACGCGGTCGCGTCGGGGCGGCCGGAGAGCGGGTGCAGGACGACCGTCACGTCGTACTCCCGCCCCTGGAGCCGGTTCGCGGTGTCCACGGTGACATCGCGCACACCCAGCTCGGCGAGGGCCGCGCGGACGGCCGCCGCCTGGTCGCGGTGGGCGGTGCCCACGGCGATCCGGTCGGCGGTCAGCGGAGCCGGACCGGGAGAACGCTCGGAGGTGGCCGCACCGCCGCGGTCCAGCAGCCGGCGCACCACCGTCGCCACCGCCCGCACCGCCTCCGGGTCGGTGCGCGGGGTGTGCCGCGCGGGCAGCTCCAGCAGACCCCAGCCCGACGCGGCGGCCTCGTCGATCACCCGGTCCGGGCCCGAGCCGTCCGACGGCACCGCGAAGGCCAGCCGGCGGTCGCCGTGGCCGGTGCCGCTGCGGAACGGCGTGTACGGGTAGAAGGCGTCCGAGACCAGCGGCGCGGCCGAGGCGGGCAGCCGCCAGGACACCGGCAGCCGGTGCTGCGGCAGCCCCGGGTTGTGCGCCAGCAGCGTGGTGACCGCGGACGCCGACGGGTCGTACGACAGCCCCGCCCACTGCTCGCTGCCCACGATCGCGAACGGGTCGAGCTGGCCCGGATCGCCCACGAACAGCGCCCGCTCGAACAGCCCGGCGACGGCGAGCAGCGCGTCCGAGCGCATCTGGTACGCCTCGTCGACGATCGCGTGCCGCCACGGCTCGTCGACCTTCACGTGGGCCCACTTCGCGGCGGTGGAGAGGACCACGGGCAGACCGGTGAGGTCGGCCGCCTTCGCCGACGTACGGACCTGCGGGAGCTCGTCGAGCGCCTTGTCGTACGGGTCGGCGTCGCTGCTGTGCAGACGGCCCACCGGCAGCTCGGGGTTCTTCTCGGCGAGCCGCAGCACCAGGTCGTCGACCTGCGCGTTGGTCTGCGCCACCACCATCAGCGGCCGCCCCGCCTCGGCCAGCTCCAGCGCCGCCCGCACCACGAGGGTGGACTTGCCGGCCCCCGGCGGGGAGTCCACGACGACACCGCGGTCCGGGCCGTGCAGGGTGTCACGGAGGATCGCGTCGGTGGCCCGCGCGGCGGCGGTGGCGGGGTCGACGGGGGAGGCGAGAGGGGAGCCGGGAGTGAGGGAGGTCGTGGCGGCGGCCCGGGGGTCGGACGGCGTACCGGGGGCGGTGGCGGCGGCCTCGGCGGTCACAGGAGGTCCTCCTCGGTCACGGGGTCGGCGGGTTCAGGGGCGGGCTCCTCGCCGGGGGGTCCGCCGTGCGTCCACGGGGTGTCCTCCGGGTCGGGCAGCTTGGCCCCGCCGCGCTGCTCGTGCTCGAACAGCGTCCAGCACAGCCGGTCGCCCTTCTCCGGCACCGAACCCGGCTCCGGCTCCTTGCCGCGGCCCATCTTGTCGAGGACGCGCAGGACGACCAGGGCGCCGTCCTCCTCGGCGGCCACGAACTCGGCGGACTGCGGCCTGCCGCCCAGCGAGCGGTACACCTTCGCCCGCTCCCCGAGGTGCGGCCGGTCCTCCGTGCGGACGGTGACCAGCGGGCGCGGGCTCGGGCGCTTGCCCTCGCTGTACGCCATCTCGACGTCGACGACCTCGCCCGCGAACGCCTCCCCGGCCAGCCGCCGCCCCGCCATCACCAGCGGATCGTCCAGGGCCTCCTGCGCCTCCAGCCGGGCCTGCTCCCGCTCCCGCGTGGCCAGCTTGTTCGCCGCGGTCACCGCGTCGTCGTGGCGCGGCTGCGGCGGCTCGCCGGACAGCACGCGGTCGCGGTGCCCGGTGAAGGACCACCGGTCGCGCGTCCAGCGCTCCTCGACGTGCCCGCCCTCGGGCAGGGCCCGCAGCAGGTCCAGGCCCCGCCACACCGCGTCCCAGGTGGGACGGGTGACACTCTCCACCAAGGCGCGGATCTCCCGCTCGGCGGCGGTGACGGCACCGAGCCGCTCGTCGGCCTCCGGACCGTCCTCGGCGGCGGCGAGGGCACCGCGCGCACGGTCGTAGCGCTCGATCGCCGGGGCGAGCAGCCTGTTGTCGAACGCCGGGTCGGTGGCCGGGCCGGCCGGCGGGCAGCGCAGCTGGCCCCGCTCGTCCCGGGCCAGCTCCGCGCGCAGCGCCGCCTCGTCGCCGCGCAGGCCCTCCGGCGGGTCGATCCAGGCGAGCAGCGCGCCCAGGTGCTGGTCCTCCAGGCCGGACTGACCGGTCGCCCAGTGCCGGGCCAGCACGTCGGTCACGGCCAGCAGCAGCGACGAGCCCGGCACCCGGGACCGCTCCGCGTAGTGCGTCAGCCAGCGGCCCAGCAGCGGCACCCGCGGGGGCGCCGGATGCGGCGTTTGCGGGTCCTGCTCGGCCGTACGCCGAAAGCGCATGGAACGCCCCAGCAGCCGTACGAAGTCGATGCCCGCGCGGCTCGGCACGATCAGCTGCGGCGCGTCCGCGCACAGGTCGACCTCGACCTTGACGCGCTTGCCGGTCTCCGGGTCGGTCTCGGTGCGCTCGGCGGCCTCGACGGCGTCCGCGTACCCGTCGATGTACGGCAGGACGACGTCCGCCAGGTCGGCGAGGAACGCGAACCGCAGGTCCCGGTCGCGCGGCTGCGGGACGACGAGCAGGCGGGGCGCGTCCCGGTCGGTGCCGACCAGCGCGCCGAGCGGCGCCCCCGCCTCACCGGCGGTGGTCAGCGGCACGAGGACCAGCGGCCGCTCGGACAGGTGGCGGTGGCGCACGGTGGCGGCGGGCTGGGCCCGGCCGGTGTCGACGGCCTCGAGCCGGGCGAGGGTGGCGATCAGGGACACGGGGCGACCTCCGCGGTGGCGGCACCCGCGGCGTCCGCGGTGGCCAGGGCCTCCGCGCGGAGGCGGGCCGCGCGGCGCAGGGCGGCGACCGCCGGGTCGGCCGGGTCGCCGGTCTCGCCGCGGGCCGCCGACAGGACCGCGCCGACGGTGGTAAGCCCGCCCAGCTCGGCGCGGACCGCGCGGCCCAGCGAGGTCACCGCGCCGGCCGTGCGGGACCGCTCCCGGCAGTGGAAGGCCAGCTCGCACGCGGACAGGCACTCCGGCGCGTACGTCGCGGGCACCGCCTCGACGGCGGCGGTCAGCTCGGCGGCCGGCAGCTCGGGGGAGAAACAGGTGCCCTCGGGGAGCGTGTCGACGATCTCCTCGATCCGGGTGAGCCGCGCCAGCTGGCGGCGGGTCACCGCGCGCTGCTTGCGCACGTCCACCGCGGACGCGGCGGGCAGGTTGGAGAAGTCCTTCGGGCACACCAGCAGGATCCGGTGCCGCACCCGCGGGGCGTGGTCCAGGCGGGCCGCGACGTCCTCCAGCGCCAGCACGTACACCGCCGCCTGGCGGGCCGCGGCGCCCACCTTCGCCGGGTCCGCGGAGCCGTCCAGCATCGGGAACGACTTGATCTCCACGACCGTCCAGCTGCCGTCCGGGTGCACGACCACCGCGTCCGGCTCCAGGAACGCGGGGGACCCGGCGACGTCGAGGGCGAGCATCGGATGGTCGAGCAGCGTCCAGCCGCCCGCCTCGACGGCCTCCCGCAGC
Source organism: Streptomyces sp. NPDC052687 (assembly GCF_040678395.1). Lineage (NCBI taxonomy): Bacteria > Bacillati > Actinomycetota > Actinomycetes > Kitasatosporales > Streptomycetaceae > Streptomyces > Streptomyces sp. NPDC052687. The sequence continues at coordinate 26,252 of NZ_JBFATR010000007.1, forward strand.
GCCAGCGCCGTCCGCGCCGCCCGGCCCTCCGGGCCGGTCGCGGACAGGTCCGGCACCGCCGCCCGCTCCGGCGGCTCGGCGCCCGGATCCAGCTTCCGGTGCGCCAGCCGCACCAGCTCCGCGCCGCCGTCCGCCTTCACCCGCGCCTCGAACGCGTTGCCGCGGGTCAGGGCGAACTGCGACTGCCCGAAGGCGGACGGCGAGCCCAGCGCGTCCGCCAGTCTCGTCTTGTCCACCCCGGCCCCGTCGAGGACGGCGCGCCGCGCGCAGCCGGGGTTCGCGGCGAGCGCCGCGAGGGCACGCGCGTCGAGCGCCTTGGCCGGTACGTCGGGACCGCGCAGCTCAGCGAGCCGGTGCCGGAGCGCCGCCCCCTGCCTCCGAGGGTGCGGCACTCGGCCCGGCTCCCGGTGCGAACCGTGACTCGCGCTGCCGTGGAATTCGCTCACCCGCCGAAGTCTGGCATCCGTCACTGACAATCGAGGACGCGGTGGCCACCGGGACCGCCGGGACGGCCGTGGCCGGTGCGCCGACGGGCGGCGTGCCGGCGGGCGTGGCGGCGGCCGCGGGGACGAGGGCGGCACGGGTCGTCAGACGGGCCTTGACCCGGTCCGCGCAGCGCATCACGTACGGGGCGAGCAGCAGTCCGGCGCCCATCACGGCGGCGCCCGCGACCGCGTCGAGGAAGTAGTGGTTCGCGGTGCCCATCACCACGATCGTCGTCACCAGCGGGTACACCACGGCGGCGGTCTTCGTCAGCCGCGTCCCGCCGTACCGCCACAGCATGACGCCGCACCACAGCGACCAGCCGACGTGCAGGCTCGGCATCGCCGCGTACTGGTTGGTCATGCCGCCCAGCCCGCGCGGCGCGCTCGCCTCGCCGCCCCACCAGCCGTACGCGCTGTAGTGCGCCATGGTGTCCACGAAGCCGTGTCCCGCCGACAGCAGGCGGGGCGGGCAGGTGGGCAGCAGGGTGAAGCCGATCAGGCCGATGAAGGTCGAGGTCATCAGCCAGGTGCGGGCCGCGCGGTAGTGCACGGTGCGCGAGCGGAAGATCCAGATGAGGAGCGCCGGGGTGACCAGGTAGTGCAGCGAGGCGTACCAGAAGTCCGCCGGTATGCCTATCCAGGCCTCCCGCGTGAACAGGCGGTTCAGCGGGTGCTCGAAGTTGAGGTGCAGGGCCTTCTCGATCCGCAGGATGGCCAGGCCGTGGTCGACGGCGGTGGTGACGTCACCGCGCGCGAGGAGCCGGCCCGCGGAGTAGCAGGCGTAGACGAGGAGGATCAGGGGCAGCTCGGTCCACCAGCGCAGCCGGGTCCGTACGGATGCCTCGATGCCTGGTGACTCGGACTGCGGCATCCGATCGCCCTCCCCCTTCGTCTCATGTGTCGAGATAGCGCCTCTCAGGGGCGCTCCGGCCTTGAAAGACGCAGAGATCGCCCCCGGGGTTGCCCCCACACAGCGTGCGCGATGATGGACGTGTTCCGCCTCTGGTTTCCCCCGGAAAGGTCATTCATGGCACCGCGCATCCTGTTGGCCCGGCACGGACAGACCGAGTGGTCGCTGTCCGGTAAGCACACCGGCAGGACCGACGTGCCCTTGCTCGACGAGGGCCGGCGCGGCGCGAAGCTGCTGGGCGAGCGGCTGCACCGGGCGCCGTTCGACGGCCTGCCCGGTGCCGAGGTGCGCACCAGCCCGCTCGCCCGCGCGCGCGAGACCTGCGAACTCGCCGGGTTCGGGGACCGCGCGCGGACCTGGGACACGCTGATGGAGTTCCACTATGGCGCGTACGAGGGCATGACCCCGGCCGAGATCCACGCGATACGTCCCGGCTGGCTCATCTGGCGCGACGGTGTCCCCGAGGGCGAGACCCTGGCCGAGGTGAGCGCCCGCGCGGACGAGGTCGTCGCCTGGGCCCGCGAGGCCGACCGTGACGTCCTCGTCTTCGCCCACGGTCACATCCTGCGCACCATCGGCGCCCGCTGGCTGGGCCTGCCGATCTCCTTCGCGTCCCGCATCCGCCTCAACCCGACGTCCCTGTCGGTCCTGGGCTGGGCCTACGGCGAACCGGCGATCGAGAGCTGGAACGACGTGGGGCACCTGGCGGGCTGACCCGTCGCCGAGGGTGGCGCGGCGGCGGTCGTTTCCGTCGGGCAACCACGCGCCCCGGTTCTCCCCGCGCGGTCACCGTCCGGGCAACGTCCCGTCACCGCGCGCGGCCACCGTCCGGGCACCGTCCCGTCACCGCGCGCGGTCAGCGTCCGGGCACCGTCCGGGAAGCGGCCGGCTCACGCCGTACGCGCCCGCCCCGCGTGCCGGTCCAGGAACTCCGACACCCCGGCCGCCCGCCGGTGCGGCAGCAGCACCCGCGCGGTGCCCGCCAGCATCGTCTGCACCCGCGACGACTGCACCTGGTCCAGCAGGTCCAGCACCCGCATCCCCGCGGCGGCCGCCTCGTCCGGGCGTCCGCCGCGGGCGAGGTCGTCCGCCAGTTCCGCGGTGTACAGCGCGATGTTCCGCGTGAAGTGCGGGTCCTGGAGCCGCGCCGCCCGCCCCGCGTGCCGCGCGGCGCGCCGCCAGTCGCCCAGGGCCGACCAGCACTGCGCTTCCAGCCCCTCCAGCTCGGCCTCGCCGTAGAAGCTCATCCACTCCGGGTCGGCGTCCGAGGGGCCCCGCGCGAAGAGGGCCTGCGCGCGCGTGAGGGCCTGTTCGCACCCCGCGCGGTCGGCGAGCCCCGCCCAGCCGCCCGCCTCGCGCAGTGCGAGCAGCGACATCAGCCGGGACGAGCCCAGGGGGCGTGCGATGCGCTGAGCGGCCTGCGCGGCGCGCACCGCCTCCCGGGGGCGCCCGGCGTCCCGCGCGAGGAACGCCGTGTTGCAGAAGGCGTGCGCCTCCAACGCGTCGTCACCGGTCATCCGCGCGGTGGCCAGCGCCTCCGCGTAGTGCGAGCGCGCGTCGTCGAACCGGCCGGAGTCGTGCGCCAGCCAGCCCACCGAGATGGCGAGTTCACCGGCGCCGGAGTGCAGCCGGTCGGCGGTCGCCTGCCGGGTCGTACCGGCGTCCAGAAGCGCGTACGCGGCGCGCAGCGGGGCCGCCGCGCGCCGGTAGAGGCCGTCGGCGCCGTGCCGGTCGTCGAGCAGCCGGATCCGGCGGACGGCGTCCTCCAGGGCGCTCGCCTCGCTCGCCCCGACGCGGCGGACGGGGCGCTGCGCGGCCCTCGCGTCGAGGGCGAGCCCGATGGGGGCCAGCGAGGCGGCGGCCACGGTGGCGCCTCCGCCGGTCATGAATGCGCGACGCAGCACGTCGCTCTCCTCGTAGTCAGTGTGCGGGCCGTACGGGTCGGACAGGTCGTACGGGTATTGCGGGTACGGCGGGTCATACGGTTCAAACCCCGCACCCGTCTCACAGGTGGTGTGCGTCCGGATCCTGTCGTGCGCGGGGGTGGTGTCCGCGGCGGCGCGCGCCCCGCGTCCGCGGACGGACGAACGGGGTGCGAACCCCAGGTCGGTGAGCGTGCGACCGGGGAACATGTGCAGGAACACCCGCTCGTACGCGTAGTTGGGGCAGCGGATCTCGCCCGCCTCCACCCGGCCGATGTAGCGCGCGTCACAGCTGACCCGCTCGCCGATCTCCCGGGCTGCCCGGCGTACAGCCGCCGCGAACTCGGCGGGCGAACGCCGCCCGCGCAGCTGCCGGAAGGCGAGGTTCGGCCGCGGGGGCCGACTGGGCTGAGACGAGGTCACCGTTGACGACGCCATGGCCGGGTCCTCTCGTGCGAACCGTCGAACCATGCCGGATTCCGAGCCGAATTGACCAAACTGCCCTGTTGCTGGCTTTATCGGTGTCAGGCCCTTGATTTCCGGCGGGCAAGAACGTACCTGCTGTCGCCGGTTCGGCACGCTGTGTTTGGCTACAAAACCGGATATGTCATCCGTCATCTGCCATGAACTGCCATCATTTGCGGCGGTCTTCCGCCGTTGCCGTTGACGCCGTCGCGCGTTGGACACGACGGACCGGGAGCCGCCCGACTCCCGAACCGCCGGCGCAAGGAGGGGTTCCGTGGTGGAGGCCGGGATGGAGACCAGCCAGAGCACCGACACGCACGCGCAGGCCGCCTGGGACCTGGTGACGGTCCCGGCCCGGCAGGGCCTTGAGGCGGTCGACATCCTGCGGCGCGGCGACGGGGACGGCGTCGGCCCCGTCCTGCACGACGACCACGGCGACACCCTCGGTTTCCTGGTGCCGCCCGGCACCGCGGCGGCCTGGGACGTCCCCGGCAGCACCTGTACGGAGACCGACGGCCGCGGCCTCAGCCTCGTCCCCGCACCGGCCGCCCCCGGCACCCCCGACGGCGACTGCACCTGCTGGCTCCTCCCACCCGGCGAGTCCGACACCGCCACCGACCCCGCCGTCCTGCGCCGCGCGCTGGGGGAGGCGGCCCGGATGATCGCGGCGGCGGACAGCTGCCGCTGACCATCTGGGCGGGCCTGCCGGCCTCCCGGCTGTCGGCCGCCGGGCTGGCGATCTACCGTGCAGGCATCGGCCCGGCGGCGTCCGGCCCGTCGGCGTCCGGGTCGGCGACCGCAGGCCCACCGGCGTCCGGCCCTGACCCCTCGGCCGCTGCCCCCGCCTCTCGGGCCCGACCCCTCGGGCCCGACCCCTCGGGCCTCCGACCCCTCGGGCCTCCGACCCCTCGGGCCTCCGACCCCTCGGGCCTTCGACCCCGGCGACCAGGCCCCGGCCCCCCGGCCCGCCGAGCCCGCGCTCATAGCCCCCGGCCTGCTGCGCCGCTCCAGGCCGGTGCCCTGATAATGGCTGGATGGGAAAGTCCAGGAAGGCCCGGCGGGCGGGGGGTGCCGCGGAGGGGGTCGCCGAGGCCGTGGACGGTGGGCTGGCGCAGCTGATACCCGACCGGGACCGGGCGCGGGCGTGGACGCTGCTGATCGACGGGGCGCCGCAGTCGCACGTCGACCTGGACGATCCGGCGTATCTGTCGTTCGAGTACCAGCGGCGGCTCGGCCATGTCATCGACCTCGCCGCCCCGCCCGGCCGGCCCCTGACCGCCGTCCACCTCGGCGGCGGCGCCCTGACCCTGGCGCGCTACGTCGCCGCCACCCGCCCCCGCTCCACCCAGCAGGTCGTCGAGCGGGACGCGCCCCTCGTCCAACTGGTCCGCAGGGAGCTGCCGCTGGCGCCGAACGCGCGGATCCGGGTGCGCTCGACGGACGCGAGGGAAGGGCTCGCCAAGGTCGCGGACGGCTGGGCCGACCTGGTCATCGCCGATGTCTTCAGCGGTGCCCGCACCCCCGCCCACCTCACCTCGACGGAGTTCCTGGACGAGGTCCGCAGGGCGCTGAAGCCCGGCGGTGTCTACGCCGCCAACCTCGCCGACGGCCCGCCCCTCGCCCATCTGCGCGGCCAGATCGCCACCGCCGCCGCCCGGTTCGCCGAGCTGGCGCTGGTCGCCGACCCGGCCGTGCTGCGCGGCAAGCGGTTCGGCAACGCCGTACTCGTCGCCTCCGACCTGCCCCTGCCGGTCGCCGAGCTGACCCGCCGGGCCGCCTCCGACCCGCACCCGGGCCGGGTCGAGCACGGCAGGGCGCTCACCGACTTCACCGGCGGCGCCGCCCCCGTCACGGACGCGGCGGCGGTCGCCTCACCCGCGCCCCCGGACTCCGCCTTCCGCTGACTCCGCCGTCCGCTCCCGCCGCCGCAGTGCGCTCCACGCGCTCCACGCGCGGCGGGCGTCTCAGTACGTGCCGATCTCCACGCGTGGCGGGCCGTCGTGCCAGGTGCAGAAGACCGACACCCGCTCCGCGCCCGAGCTGAACTCCACCCGGATCCACGTCTGCGTCTTCCACACCTGCATCGACCAGCCCGCCCCCGGTGTCGCCGACACCAGCGTCGCCGACCTCTCGCCGAGGTCGAACACGGCCCGGCCGCCTTCGGTGGTGTAGCTGCGCACCCGGCCGGACGCGGTCGCGGAGGCCGGCGGGGACGCGCTCGGCCGGGTGGTCGGGGTCCGGGACGGTGCCGGGTCCGGGCGGCGCGTGGCGGCGGGGGTGCTCGTCGGCGGCTGCGGGCGGCGGGTGCTCGCCGAGGTCGGCGGCGGCTCGTCCGGCACGGCGGTGGGCTCGGCCGAGATGACCGGAAGGGCGCGCGGCGGATCGTAGGCCGTTCCCGCCATCACGGTGTGAACGCCCCACCACGACAGGGTGGTCGCCGCGCCGGTGGCGAGCGACCAGGCCAGTACGTGTACGACTCCTCTGAGCATCGCGGGCCATACTGCCCCACGCCCGCCACTCCTGTCCGCCCGCTGTCCCCACTCCCGTCCGCCCGCTGTCCCGACTTCCGTCCGGCCACTGCCGTCCCAGCAGTCACAGTCACCGCCGTCGCCGGCACCGGGTTTTCCACAACCCGCCGGTTGTCCACAGGGCCCGGACCCGTGTCGCCCGCATGGCGTACGGTGCGGCGCATGGCAAGTGTGCTCGTGGTCGAGGACGACCAGTTCGTACGCTCCGCGCTCATCCGGCATCTGACCGACGCGGCCCACACCGTGCGCAGTGTCGGTACCGCGCTGGAGGCGCTGCGCGAGGTCGCCCATCACCGTTTCGACGTGGTCGTCCTGGACCTCGGACTGCCCGATCTGGACGGGTCCGAGGCCCTGAAGATGCTGCGCGGCATCACCGACGTCCCCGTCATCATCGCCACCGCCCGGGACGACGAGACGGAGATCGTCCGCCTGCTGAACGCGGGCGCCGACGACTACCTGACCAAGCCGTTCTCCGTGGAGCACCTGTCCGCGCGGATGGCCGCCGTGCTGCGCCGCTCCCGCGCGGGCACGGGCGAGGCCCCGGCCTCCCCGGTGCTGCGGGTGGGCGGGCTCACCGTCGACCCACTGCGCCGCCAGGCCGAACTGGACGGCGTACGCCTCGACCTGACCCGCCGTGAGTTCGACCTGCTCGCCTTCCTGGCCGCCCGCCCCGGCGTGGTCGTCCCCCGCCGGGAACTGCTCGCGGAGGTCTGGCAGCAGTCCTACGGCGACGACCAGACCATCGACGTCCATCTGTCCTGGCTGCGCCGCAAGCTGGGCGAGACGGCGGCCCGCCCGCGCTATCTGCACACCCTGCGCGGAGTCGGCGTGAAACTGGAGCCCCCGGCGGCGCAGCCCCCGGCAGGGGAGCCCGCGCGATGAGGTGGGCCCTGGTCAAGGTCGCGCTCGCGGTCACCGCCATGGTCGTCGTGGCCTTCGCCGTGCCGCTCGGGCTCGTCATCAAGGAGATGGCCCGTGACCGCGCGTTCTCCGACGCCGAGCGGGACGCCGCCGAGATCGCCCCCGCCCTGTCCATCACCACCGACCGCGCCCAGCTCGAACGCGTCGTGGCCGCCGCCGGCTCCGACGCGGGGATGGCCGTGCACATCCCGGCGGCAGAGGGCACCGGCCCCGTCGAGATCGGCCGGCAGCGGGCCGCCGACGCGGACATCTCCGCCACCCGGAAGCTGGGCCGCGCCTCCACCGCCGAGGTGCCCGGCGGCTCCGCGCTGCTCCAGCCGGTCGCGCTCAGCTCGGGCCGGTTCGCCGTCGTCGAGGTGTACATCCCGGACACCGCCGTCAGCAAGGGCGTCGGCACCGCGTGGGCGGTGCTCGCCGGGGTCGGCCTGGCCCTGATCGTCGGCTCGGTCGCGGTCGCCGACCGGCTCGGCGTGCGCATGGTGCGGCCCGCGCAGCGCCTGGTCGAGGGGGCGCGCGAGCTGGGGGAGGGCAGGCTGGGCGCCCGCGTGCCGGAGGACGGCCCGACCGAACTGCGGCTGGCGGCCGTCGCGTTCAACTCCATGGCCGACCAGGTCGTCCAGCTCCTCGCCAACGAGCGGGAGCTGGCCGCCGACCTCTCCCACCGGCTGCGCACCCCGCTGACCGTGCTGCGGCTCAACACCGCCTCGCTCGGCGACGGCCCGGCCGCCGAGCAGACCCGGGCCGCCGTCGCCCAGCTGGAGCGCGAGGTCGACACCATCATCCGCACCGCCCGCGAGGCCAAACCGCAGACCGCCGCACCCGGTCCGGGCGCCGGCTGCGACGCGGCCGAGGTGGTCCGCGAGCGGATGGCGTTCTGGTCGGCGCTCGCCGAGGACGAGGGCCGTACGGTGCGCCTGGCCGGGGTCGACCGGCCGGTGCGCATCCCCGTCGCCAGCGCCGACCTGGCCGCCGCCCTCGACGCGCTGCTCGGCAACGTCTTCCGGCACACCCCGGAGGGCACCGCCTTCGCGGTCGACGTCCACAACGGCGACGACGCGGTGATCGTGCTGGTCTCGGACGCGGGCCCCGGCATAGCCGACCCCGAGGCGGCGATGGCGCGCGGCCGGGGCTCCGGCAGCGACGGCTCGACCGGACTCGGGCTGGACATCGTGCGCCGGCTCGCGGAGTCCACCGGCGGCGACGTCCGCATCGGCCGCTCGGTGCTCGGCGGCACCGAGGTGCGCGTCTGGATCCAGCTGGACGGCCGGGAGCCGGTGCGCAAAGGCCACCGCGGGGCGGTGCGAAGACGCCGCCCGCGCGTCACGGCCGCGACCTTTAACCGGTCCCGATCCCTTCCTTAAGCGCACCCTAAGATCCTTAACTCCGGTACCGGATGGGGAGTTTTGCCCGATTCCGGATCGCTAGCGTGCTGCCGCACCCCACCCCCGAGCAGTGAGGCACCACACGATGAGCACGCACCGGCGCAGGATCAGCGGCAGGAACAAGGCGATCGGCGGGGTCGTCGCCGCGGCCGTGGCGGGCGGTGGCGCGCTCCTGTTCACCGGCACCGCCCAGGCGGCCGGCGTCGGCGCCGCGTACACGCGGACCAGCGACTGGTCCACCGGCTACACCGGGCAGTACGTCGTCACCAACGACACCGACCGGGCAAAGACCGACTGGACGCTGGAGTTCGACCTGCCCGCCGGATCCCGCCTCGGCTCCCTGTGGAACGGCGAGTCCAAGGTGAGCGGACAGCACGTCACGGTCGCCCCGCCCGCCTGGGACAAGGACGGCCTGGCCCCCGGCGAGACCGTCACCGTGGGCTTCGTCGTCAACGGCACCGGCGACCCCACCGGCTGCCGTATCGACGGCGCCACCTGTTCCACCGACGACGGCGCCACCCCCGAGCCGACCGGCCGCCCCACCCGCACGCCGGCCCCCACCCAGTCCCCGACCGCGACCCCCACCACGGCCCCCTCGCAGACGGCGAAGCCGACCCCCACCGCCCCGGCCCCCACCGCCCCCGAGCCCACGCAGAGCACCGGCACCGGCACCCCCTCCGGCGCGGGCTTCGCCCCGTACGTCGACACCTCCCTGTACCCGGCCTTCGACCTGGTCGCCGCCGCCGAGGCCACCGGAGTGAAGGACTACAACCTCGCCTTCGTCACCGACGGCGGCGGCTGCACCCCCAAGTGGGGCGGCGTCACCGACCTGGAGAGCGACGCGGTCGCCGGGCAGATCGGCGCCCTGCGCGCCAAGGGCGGCGACGTCCGGGTCTCCTTCGGCGGCGCGGCCGGCAGCGAACTGGCCACCGCCTGCTCCTCCGCGGACGCGCTGGCCGCGGCCTACGGCAAGGTGGTCGACGCCTACCGGCTCACCAAGGTCGACTTCGACGTCGAGGGCGGCGCGCTGCCGAACGCCGCGGCCAACACCCGCCGCGCCAAGGCCATCGCCGCGCTCCAGGAGCGCCACCCCGGCCTGGACGTCTCCTTCACCCTCCCGGTCATGCCCGAAGGTCTCACCCAGGACGGCGTCAGCCTCCTCGCCGACGCCAAGCGGAACGGCGTGCGGATCAGCACGGTCAACATCATGGCCATGGACTACGGCCCGGCTTACAGCGGCGACATGGGCACCTACGCCGAGCAGGCCGCCACCGCCACCCAGGCCCAGCTCAAGAGCGTCCTCGGGCTCTCCGACAGCGCCGCTTGGAAGACGGTCGCCGTCACCCCGATGATCGGCGTCAACGACGTGACCACCGAGGTCTTCAAGGTCGACGACGCCACCCAGCTGGTGAACTTCGCCAAGGCCAAGGGCCTCGGCTGGCTGTCCATGTGGTCCGGCACCCGCGACAAGCAGTGCCCCGGCGGCGCGCAGAACCACGCCGACGCCACGTGCAGCTCCGTCCTCCAGGAGAAGTACGCCTTCACGAAGGCCTTCGCCGCCTACAAGTGACCCCCCGCAGGAAAAGCGCGGGGCGCGACACCCCCACAGTGTCGCGCCCCGCTCCCCTTTCCCCAGGGCCGGGCAGCCAGGGCCGGGCGGCCGAGGCCGGGCGGCCAGGGTCGGGCGGCCTAGGTCAGGCGCCCGGCGTCAGGCAGCCGTCGTCAGGCAGCCGTCGTCAGGCCACTTCCTCCACCTCAGGCGGCAGCGCCCCGGACCGCGCCACCTGCCCGTACCACAGCGCGCTCGACTTCGGCGTCCGCTCCAGCGTCGCGTAGTCCACGTACACCGCGCCGAACCGCTTGCCGTAGCCGTACGCCCACTCGAAGTTGTCCATCAGGGACCACAGGTAGTACCCGCGCACGTCGGCGCCGTCCGTGATCGCCCGGCGGACGGCCGCGAGGTGGCCGCGCAGATAGGCGATCCGCTCCGGGTCGTGGACGCGGCCCTCGGCGTCGGGCTTGTCGTCGTAGGCCGCCCCGTTCTCGGTGACGTACAGCGGCAGGCCCGGGGCCTCCCGGGTGTAGCGCATGATCAGCTCGTGCAGGCCGGTCGGGTCGATGGTCCAGCCCATCTCCGTGCGCTCGCCCGGCGTCTGGTGGAACGCCACGTCCTCCGCGGCCGGCCACGGCGAGTGCTCGCTCGCCCCGTGCCCGTCGGCCCGCGGGCCGCCCGCTGACGGGTCCGCCGCCGAGACCAGGGTCGGCGTGTAGTAGTTGAGGCCCAGCGCGTCCAGCGGCTGGTTGATGAGCGCCAGATCGCCGTCCTGCACGAACGACCAGTCGGTGAGCGAGGACGTCGCCTCGAACAGGCTCCGCGGGTAGGCGCCGTGCAGGATCGGGCCGTGGAAGATGCCGTTGGCCAGGTCGTCGATCTTCTGCCGGGCCGCCAGGTCCGCCGGGTCCTGCGACACCGCGCGGACCACCGACGAGTTGAGCGAGATCGCGACCGTGTTGCGGGCCGGCATCACCGACCGCAGCGCCTTCGCGCCCAGGCCGTGCGCCAGGTTGAGGTGGTGCGCGGCGCGCAGGGTCGCCGCCGGCTCGGTACGGCCCGGCGCGTGCACGCCGGAGCCGTAGCCCAGGAAGGCGCTGCACCAGGGCTCGTTCAGGGTGATCCACTGCTCCACGCGGTCGCCCAGCGCCTCGCCGACGATCTGCGCGTACTCCGCGAAGCGGTACGCCGTGTCGCGCTCGGGCCAGCCGCCCGCGTCCTCCAGCTCCTGCGGCAGGTCCCAGTGGTAGAGGGTGACGGCCGGCTTGATGCCGTGCGCGAGCAGCTCGTCGACCAGGCGGCGGTAGAAGTCCAGGCCGACCTGGACGGCCGGGCCGCGGCCGGTGGGCTGCACCCGGGACCACGAGATGGAGAACCGGTAGGCGGTCAGGCCCAGCTCCGCCATCAGGGCCACGTCCTCGCGGAAGCGGTGGTAGTGGTCGACGGCGATGTCACCGTGATCCCCGCCGGCCGTCTTGCCCGGCGTATGGCTGAAGGTGTCCCAGATCGACGGCGTCCGGCCGCCCTCGCGGACCGCGCCCTCGATCTGGTACGCGGAGGTGGCCGCGCCCCAGAGGAAGGCCGGGGGGAAGGAGTCGGGGGTGGCCGGGGTCGCCGGGGTCACCGGATTCACGGGCTCAGGCATGGAAGCGCTCCCATTAGGGTCGTGGAGACCGATGGAGGACAGGAAGGAAAGGGGGGTGGCGAGGCGGCGGGGGAGGACAGGGGGCCGAGGCGGCGGTGACCCGGCCCCCGAGGAGATGCGCACGCGCGCGGATGCCGCGTCAGCCCTTGACCGCGCCCTGCATGATGCCGCCCACGATCTGCTTGCCGAAGATCGCGAAGACCAGCAGCAGGGGCAGCGTGCCGAGCAGCGCACCCGCCATGATCAGGGACTGGTCGGGGGTGTAGCCGCGGCCCAGGCCCGCCACGGCGACCTGCACCGTGGGGTTGCCGGTCTGGGTCAGCACCAGGAACGGCCACAGGAAGTCGTTCCAGGTCTGCACGAACATCAGCATGCCCAGCACGGCCATCGCGGGCCGCGCCGCCGGGAACACCACGTGCCACACCACGCGCCAGCTGCTCGCGCCGTCCATCCGGGCGGCCTCGATGATCTCGTCGGGCAGCGCCTGGATCAGGTACTGCCGCATGAAGAACACGCCGAACGCGCTGACGAGCGACGGGAAGATCACCGCCTGGAGCTGGTCGGTCCAGTCCAGCTTGGCGACCATCATGTACAGCGGGATCACGCTGAGCTGCGGCGGCACCATCATCGTGCCGATCACGATCAGCATCATCGCGTTGCGGCCCTTGAACCGCAGCTTGGCGAAGGCGAACCCGGCGATCGTCGACAGGAAGACGATGGTGGCCGCCGAGATGCCCGCCACGATGGTGGTGTTGAGGAACGCCTCGCCCAGGTTGGCGTCGGTCCAGGCCAGTTCGAGGTTGTCGAACAGGTTGGCGCCGAACCAGAACGGCGGCGGCGTCTGGGCCAGCCGGTTGTTGTCGCGGGAGGCGGCGATCGCCGTCCACACCAGCGGGAACAGCGAGCCGATGGTGAACAGGGCGAGGACCACGTAGGCGACCGGGCCGGCGTGCAGCTGCCCGCCCGCCCGCGCGGACCGGGGCCGGCGCGAGCGTGCGGGCGCCTGGTCGGTCCGGTCCGGATCCGGGGGAGTCAAGGTCGTCGTCGTCACGGCCGGTTCTCCTAACTACTGGCGCGCAGCCGGCGCGAGATGACGTAGTTGACGATGCCGATCACGATGAGGATCAGGAACATCGTCCAGGCGATGGCGGAGGCCCGGCCCAGGTGCTGGTTCACCCAGCCCTGCTCGTACAGGTACAGGCCGAGCGTCTGGAACTGGTGCTGGGATCCGCCCGAGGCGCCCTTGTTCGCGTCGAACAGCAGCGGCTCGCCGAACAGCTGCGAGGCGCCGATCGTGGAGACGACACAGGTGAACAGGATCGTCGGCCGCAGCGAGGGCAGGGTGACGTGGAAGAACTGCTGCCAGCGGTTGGCGCCGTCCAGCGCCGCCGACTCGTACAGATCCTGCGGGATCGCCTGCATCGCCGCGAGATAGATCAGCGCGTTGTAGCCCGTCCAGCGCCAGATCACGATCGTCGACACGGCGACCTGGGAGGCCCAGGTCTCGTTCTGCCAGTCGATGTTGTCGACGCCGACCAGGCCCAGCGCCCAGTTGATCATGCCGTAGTCGCGGCCGAAGAGCAGCACGAAGACCAGCGAGGCGGCGGCGATCGAGGTCGCGTACGGCGCGAGCATCGCGACGCGGTAGAAGGTCGAGGCGCGCAGCTTGTAGTTGAGGATGTGGGCGAGGCCCATCGCCATCAGCAGCTGCGGGACGGTCGAGATGATCCCGATCGTCAGGGTGTTCTGCGCCGCGTTCCAGAAGAACTCGTCGTCGAAGATCCGGGTGTAGTTGCGCAGGCCCACCCAGTCCATGTCGGTGGGCGCGGTCAGTTCCACCTTGTGCAGCGAGGCCCAGCCCGTGTAGATCAGCGGGAACAGGCCGAACGCCACGAACAGCAGGAAGAACGGCGAGACGAACGCGTACGGGCTCCAGCGCACGTCCCGCTGCCAGCGGCGGGACAGCCGGGCCCGTCGGCGCCGCTCCTTGTCGGCGGCGGCGGGATCGCCGGGCGGGCGGCCCGGGGCCGCGCCCCCCTCCTTGGAGGGGGCCGCGGCGGCTGTGTCGTGCCCAGTGGTCATACGGGTCACTGGTCCAGGTTGTTGTCGATGGTCTTCACGGCGTTCTCCCAGGCCTCCTCGGGCGACTTGCCCTGGGCGACCAGGATGACGCCGTTGTCGGTGAGGCCCTGCTGGATGATCTGGTCCTTCGGGCCGATCACCTGGACCGGGGCGTTCTTGGCGGCCTGGGCGAAGATCTCGCCGATCGGGGCGTCACCGGTCATGTCGTTCTTGGCGCCGGTGACCTCCGGCATGGTGTACGCGGCCGGGGTGCTCGGGAAGCTGCCCTGCACCTTGAACAGCTTGGCCTGCTGCTCGGGCGCGGTCAGCCAGGCGGCCAGCTTGGCGGCCTCCTCGGCGTTCTTGCCGGACTTCGGCACGGCGAGGAAGGAGCCGCCCCAGTTGCCGGACTTGGGCGCCTGGGCGACGTCCCACTTGCCCTTCGCCTCGGGCTTCGACTTGCCCTTGATGTAGCCGAGCATCCACGGCGGGCAGGACATCGCGGCGAACTTGCTGTTGGCGATCGTGGTGTCCCAGGCGGGCTGGAACTGGGTCTGGTTGCCGACAAGACCGTCCTCGGCGGCCTCGGCGGTCAGGTCGAAGGCGGCCTTCACGGCCGGGTTCTGCTTGTAGACGACCTTGCCGGAGGAGTCGTAGAACCGCTCGGTCTCGCTGCTGAGGATCGCGTTGATCAGACCGCCGGGGGAGTCCATGAAGGTGGTGCCCACGGGCGCCTTCTTCTGGTAGTCACGGCCGACGTCGACGAACTTCTTCCAGTCGCCCGCCCACAGCTTGGCGACTTCCTCGCGGTCGGTGGGCAGGCCGGCCTGCTCGAAGAGGTCCTTGCGGTAACAGACGGCCATCGGGCCGACGTCGGTGCCGAGGCCCACCGTCTGGCCGTCCGGGGTGGTGGCCTGCTGCCACTTCCACTCCAGGTAGTCGCTCTTCTTGCCATACTTCGACAGGTCGAGCAGCTTGTCGGACTGGGTGGAGACGATCTCGGCGATGTTGCCGACCTCGACGCCCTGGATGTCCATCAGACCGCTGTTGGTGGTCAGGTGGTTGATGAGCGCGGGGTAGTAGTTCTCGTTGCGCTCGACGACGTTCTCCTTGATGACGACGTCGGGGTTGAGCTTCATGTACTCGTCGTAGAGCCCGGCCTCCTTGAAGCCGAACGTGCCGAAGAGTCCCAGGGTGATGGTGGTCTTGCCGGCGGCGTCCCCGTCGCCGGACGGGGACTCGTTCTTGCCGTCGTCGGCACAGCCGGCCAGCAGCCCGGTGCCCAGCGACGCGACGGCCGCGAGGACGACCGCCTTGCGGCGGATTCGGGTAGATGCTCGCATTGGGTCCTCCTGTTGCCCTGACGTGCCGACCCCCCGGCCAGAATTGCTTGGTTGTCCCGTGGTGCAGAGTGTTGCGCGATGGTACGTGGGTCTTGCCTGATTGCTGTATGACGCTGCGGCTCGGGCGGGGAACGTGCGGGATGTGTATGTGCCAGGTAGTGTGGGAGCGCTCCCATCGGTGATGTGTTGAAGGTTCGTGGCTACGAGCGGGGGTGTCAAGGGACCGGACGCGGAGAGATGCGTTCAGTTATCGGCCTGTTAACTGGAATCCGTCGGTCGGGTCGCCTGCGCTCCCCCCGGGGCCAGAAGCCCGAACCACTGTTACATTCCAGGCCAACGGGTGTACGAGGGAGGGCGAAGCCCATGGCAAGCCACGGAGCGCGCGGTCGCAGCGGCGGGCGGCCGACCCTGGAGGAGGTCGCGGCACGCGCCGGAGTCGGCCGCGGCACGGTCTCCCGGGTCATCAACGGCTCTCCCCGGGTCAGCGACGCGACCCGCGCGGCGGTGGAGGCGGCGGTCGCCGAACTCGGCTACGTCCCCAACACGGCCGCCCGCGCCCTCGCCGCCAACCGCACCGACGCCATCGCGCTCGTCGTCCCCGAGCCGGAGACCCGCTTCTTCGCGGAACCGTACTTCTCGGACATGCTGCGCGGTGTCGGCGCGGAACTCTCCGACACCGAGATGCAGCTGCTGCTGATCTTCGCGGGCAGCGACCGCGAGCGCCGCCGGCTCGCCCAGTACCTCGCCGCCCACCGCGTCGACGGCGTCCTCCTCGTCTCGGTCCACGCCGACGACCCGCTGCCCGACCTCCTGGCCCAGCTGGAGATCCCCGCGGTCATCAGCGGCCCCCGCTCCGCGGCGGAGACCCTGACCTCGGTCGACTCCGACAACTACGGCGGCGCCCGCTCCGCCGTCGAACACCTGCTGTCCCGCGGCCGCGCCCGCATCGCCCACATCACCGGCCGCCTCGACGTCTACGGCGCCCAGCGCCGCGTCGACGGCTACCGCGACGCCCTCACCGACGCCGGCCACGAGGTGGACGAGAGCCTGATCGAACCCGGCGACTTCACGGAGGAAGGCGGTCGGCGCGCGATGGCCGCGCTCCTCTCCCGCCACCCCGGCCTGGACGCCGTCTTCGCGGCCTCCGACGTCACCGCGGCGGGCGCCCGCCACGCCCTGCGCGAGGCCGGCCGCCACATCCCCGACGACGTCGCCCTCGTCGGCTACGACGACTCCGCCATCGCCCGCCACATGGACCCGCCCCTCACCAGCGTCCGCCAGCCCATCCAGGAGATGGGCCGCCGCATGATCGGACTCCTCCTCGACGAGATCGCGGACCGCCGACCGGCGGTGTCCCGGGGGCTGGAGCGGCGGCAGGTGGTACTGGCGACGGAACTGGTGGAGCGGGCTTCTTCCTAGCAGGCGTACGGATCAGCCCGTGATCGAGAAGAAGATCGTGTCCTGGGTGTACCAATCGATCTCCGCCGTCGCGTACTCCCACTCGGAGTGCTCGAACTCCAGCTTCTCGATCAGCTCCCGCAGGTCGTACCGGAAGCTCTCCTGCACCCGGTCGAGCACCGCGCGGTAGGCGTCGGCGGCCGGCTTGGCCTTGGCGAGCGGAAACATGCCGATGTGCGGTCCGTCCACCGGATACGGGATCCGGAAGGGGATCTCCTGCGGCGGACCGGAGAAGAGATACGGGTGGAAGAGGAGGTCTCCGCTCACCCCGCAGCGGCTCAGCTCGTCGTCGAGCAGGCCGAAGAAGGTGGAGGGCTTGGAGTACACGCCCAGCTCGGCGGGGTCGGAGCCGTTGCAGTCGATGATGTGCTGCAGCGCGCGGTGATAGGCACCGGCCGCGTAGGAGGCGTCCGAGTCGGCCCGCCCGGCCACGAGGTGCTCCAGCGCGTCGGGTATGGCGAGACCCCAGTCGACGCCCTGCCGGTCGAGCTCCTCCTGACTCCTGCGCGCCCGCTCGCGCACCATGCCCAGCACGCGTTCCTGATCGGCGGTGAGGTTCCCGGCGGCGCCGAGGAAGGAGAGGACGTCGGCCTTGTCGGCGGTGTTGTAGGAGATGATCCGGCTCATGATCGCCATCCTGTCAGCGGCCACTGACAATCCGGGGGGCGAGCCGTGACGGGCGCAGCCCCCCGGTCCGGCGACCGACTGATCGGTGTGCCGGGCACCCCAGCCCGCCCACACCCCTGCCTTCGTAGCCCGCGCAGAGGACAGAGCACCGCTCTCCTAAAACGGGTGTTTGCGGTACGAATCCCGGCGGGTTTTGCAGCAGCTCCGTCGGCACTGCACAGGAAATGAGAGGCCGCAGTGCCCTCCGCTCAGGCCGCGGTCTCGTAGAGCCACCGGCGAACCACGGTGCAACCGTCAGGAAGCTCGTTCCCTGTCAGTTCCCTGTACCTCGCCTTGGCCTCTTCGCTGCCGTTCTGGCCAGCGGGGAGCCTCCGCACAAGTTCACTGGCAGAAAGCCTGCACATCAAGGAGATGCGACGGGTGTACTGACCGCGTGCGCGTCGGGCCCCGGGAGCCGCTTGCCATGCGCCCTCCCCTACGTCTGCACGGCCACGCACCCTGGTTGTCGACAGGTGAGCTGGACTACCGGGGGTGGACGGTGGGCGAGTGGAAGCAAGGGAAGTGCGGTCGGCCAACGGCGGCCGGTGGCCGCTGCCAGAACAAGACAGTGAGGGGCACCTCGCGCTGCTACCTCCACCAAGGTGACTGGACGAAGCGCGGCCAAGCCGAGCTGAAAAAGAGGGCGCGCCGCAGGAACTGAGCCGGAGGCGCGGGAGTGAGTGTCTAACTGCGTGACAACGCTGACGAACATCGGCGGACGAGCGCGAACGCCTGTGGACCCTCGACGCAGGAGACGTCCAGTGACCACAAGGCAGCACCCCGTCCCAGTTACTTCGGGACGAAGAGCTCACGCCCGGCGAGGACACGGAGTAATCGTCAATGCCTGTGGTTGGCGTGACTGATCGCTTCAACCGAGGCAGTGAGTGTTTCAGTTGTTGCAGGCATGCTCGGTTCGGACCGCGCTGGCCGTCCGCTGTGGGTGTCACACCTTGCCGATGCCCAGCGTCGTCTCTGACGGCAGCAGACCAGAGCCAAGCACGGCGACCCAGAACTCGCCCAGGAGATCAGCGAGCCGGGCCGTGGCCTCCTCACCGAGGGCGGTCCAGGGTCCGGCAGCAAGTTCGTCCGTGCGCCGTTCGATCTCCGCTCGCAACCGGCGGCCGGCGGGGGTAGCGGTGCCGTCGGAGTGCAGCAGGCCTCGAGCGGCCAGCCGTTCGCGGGCGGCGGCCCATTCCTCGGCGCTCCAGCCCCGGCTTTGGAACGTCCTGTCGGATGCGGCGCCTATGGCGGCGAAGGACACCAGCGCCTCGACCGGATCGAGGCCGGCGGTGAGCAGAGCGACCAGATGCCCGTCGCCGCGGTGCTCGCGCAACACGGTCGCGGCGTGCCACAGCCGTAGCTGCGGCGCGTCGGGCCATTCCAGTACGGCGTTGGCAGCGGCGAGCGGCCGTCCGGCGGTCACCGCGGCCTCGGCGGCCTGGCGGGCGAGCGCTGCGGCCTCGGCGAGCTCCGGGCTGCCAATGCGCTTGCCGAGCAACCTGCGGTAGGTCCGGTCGACCGCCCGGGACCGGGCAGCGAGCACATCGCCCGGTGCGGCGGTCTCCCAAACGCGGGCGGTATACCGCTCGACCGTCCGCGGGCTGAAGCTGTAGAAGACCGACGCGATCTGCCCGGGGCGTACTGGCCCGAGGGGCGCGGCCCGGTACGGGAAGTAGCTCGGCCATCGCGTATCGGTCGCGAAGCCGAGCGCGGCGGCCTCCTCGAAAGCCTCCGGCGCGTAGTAGAGCACGGCATGCAGAGGTTCCAGCAGATGCCACATATGCCGTACACGGCCCAGGTCTTGCGGCATTGTTCCTCCTCGTAGCCGCCCAGAACTTGACGCTGACTAGATTGCTCGCCGACCTGAAACTTGTCAATGTCTAGATCCCGCGTAGCCTGGTTGCCATGACCAGCCAGCGCCCGTACCACCACGGCAATCTGCGGCGCGCCGTCCTCGCCGCGGCCCTCGACGTCATCGCCGCCGACGGACCGTCTGCCCTGAGCCTGCGCGATCTCGCCCGCCGGGCCGGCGTCTCGCATGCCGCCCCGGCCCACCACTTCACGGACCGGACCGGACTGCTGACCGCCATCGCCACCGAGGGACACATCCTGCTCACGCAGACGCTGGCGGACGCACAGGACCTACGCGACCTGGGAGCTCGCTACGTCCGCTTCGCGATCCAGCATCCGGCGCACTTCCAGGTGATGTTCCGTCCGGAACTGTTGCGCACCGACGACCCGGCACTTGTCGCGGCGAGAGAAGGCACAGCTCAGCGGCTACGCAAGGGCGTCGCGGCCCGTGGTGGCACCGACCTGGAACTGGCCTTCATGTCCGCCTGGTCACTGGCCCACGGCTTCGCGACGCTCCTCCTCGCCGGAAACCTGGACCGCCCGCTGGGCGACCGGGACCCTGAAGAGGTGTTTCGCGCTGTGGCCGGACTGCCGTTCGCCCCACCCCCGCCCCCGTCACGACGGCCGGACGCAACCTCTTGAGAAACGCCTGAGAGGCCGTGATGGACGGTGGTCCCTTGCCGGATGACTGCGCGCCGCCGGTGCTCGAGCACAGTGGCCGCACTCTCCGGCGGCCGCCGGTGCTGCCCTGGCACTGGCAGTATCCAGCGGACGGCAGTTGACCAATGGCCAGGCAGAGGCTTAGGAGACCCGACGACAGCGTCACTGAGCGCGTGACCATCGAGCCGACGGTTCGTGACGAGGAGGCCACTCCATCAGGGTGCGCCGCATGATCGACAGGTGGCCGGCTGAGGTGGAGGCGGGCCCGTGTGACGGCGGAGTGGGCGCAGGCGCGCGGCAGGTCGCCCTGTACGTCAAGGCGTTCGAGCAGCTGCGCGCCATGGCCGTGTACGGCGGTGACGCGAGGGCGCTGGTTCTCCGTGCGATCGAGGCGCTGCACTGAGACGGGGTCCGGGGGCCGGAAACGCGATCAGCCGGTGATCCTCTTTCGAAGGTCACCGGCTGATCGTTCAGGGTGAGTGACGGGACTCGAACCCGCGGCATCCTGGACCACAACCAGGTGCTCTACCAGCTGAGCTACACCCACCATGACCGGCGGTTGACGTTGTCGTTTCCCCGACCGGCCGAGAAAAAGTGTACAGGGTCCGAAGGGGTGCTCGCGCACACATTCCGCGGCGCCCCTCCCACGGGCCTCGTCAGCCCTGCTGAGCAGGGAGGACGTGCTTGGCGGCGATCGTCTTCGCGGTGTCCGAGTCGGGTCCGGGCTGGGGGACGAAGATCGCCTCGCGGTAGTAGCGCAGCTCGGCGATGGACTCGCGGATGTCGGCGAGCGCCCGGTGGTTGCCGTTCTTCTCGGGAGCGTTGAAGTACGCCCTGGGGTACCAGCGGCGCGCCAGCTCCTTGATCGACGAGACGTCGACGATCCGGTAGTGGAGGTAGTCCTCCAGGGTCGGCATGTCCCGCAGGAGGAAGCCGCGGTCCGTGCCGACCGAGTTGCCGCACAGCGGGGCCTTGCCCGGTTCCTTGACGTGCTCGCGGATGTACGCGAGGACCTGCTCCTCGGCGTCCGCCAGCGTCGTACCGTTCGGGAGCTCCGCGAGCAGCCCGGACGCGGTGTGCATCTCCCGCACCACCTCCGGCATCGTCTCCAGCGCCCGCTCCGGCGGACGGATGACGATGTCCACACCCTCGCCGAGCACGTTCAGCTCCGAGTCGGTGACGAGGGCGGCCACCTCGATGAGCGCGTCGTCGGACAGCGAGAGGCCGGTCATCTCGCAGTCGATCCACACCATGCGATCGTTCATGCGTCCACATTACGGCCGACCGCCGGCGCCGGATCCCCCGCGTCGGGCGCGGCAGCGCCCCGCAGACGCCGAAGGGCCACGAGGAGGTTCCTCGTGGCCCCGCGGTGCGGTCACACGGTCACGT
Source organism: Streptomyces sp. NPDC052687 (assembly GCF_040678395.1). Classification (NCBI taxonomy): domain Bacteria; kingdom Bacillati; phylum Actinomycetota; class Actinomycetes; order Kitasatosporales; family Streptomycetaceae; genus Streptomyces; species Streptomyces sp. NPDC052687. The sequence goes on from NZ_JBFATR010000007.1 coordinate 47,490, forward strand.
TCCGCTGCGCTGGCCCGGCAGGCCGACGCGGGACGGCACATACGCGTCGCGGTGGTCCGCCGGCATCGACGCGGAGGAGCCCACCGCGCTCGCGGCCGCCGTGCGGCGCGCCTGGAGCGGGACCGGGTGGTCCTGGTGGTGGTGCGCGGCGGCGTGCCCGGACTGGCCGGCGCCGCCCGGACCCTGCTGACCTGCGCCCATGCCCAGGCCGGACGAGTTCTGCGCCGGCGTGGTCTCCGGGTCCGTCTGCTTCTCACCCTGCGGCCGGCGCGCCCGGTACGCGGCGCGGTACGCCGCCGGGGACGAGCCGAGCTGACGGCGGAAGTGGCCGCGCAGCGCGACGGGGGAGCGGAAGCCGCAGCGGCCCGCCACCTCGTCCACCGAGTAGTCCGACGTCTCCAGCAGGCGTTGCGCCTGGAGCACCCGCTGGGTGATCAGCCACTGGAGCGGGGCGCTGCCCGTCAGCGACCGGAACCGGCGGTCGAAGGTGCGCCGGCTCATGTACGCGCGGGCCGCCAGCGTCTCCACGTCGAACTGCTCGTGGAGGTGTTCCAGCGCCCAGGCGACGACCTCGGCGAGCGGGTCGGCGCCGATCTCCTCCGGTAAAGAGCGGTCCAGGTAGCGTTCCTGGCCTCCGCTCCGGCGCGGCGGCACCACCAGGCGGCGGGCCAGGGCCCCGGCCGCCTCGTTGCCGTGGTCGGTCCGCACGATGTGCAGACACAGATCGATGCCGGCCGCGGTGCCCGCCGACGTCAGGACGTCTCCGTCGTCGACGAAGAGTTCGCGCGGATCCACGTGCACCGACGGATAGCGCTTGGCCAGCGTCGGCGCGTACATCCAGTGTGTGGTCGCGGGACGGCCGTCCAGCAGGCCTGCCGCGGCGAGGACGAAGGCACCGGTGCACAACCCGACGATGCGGGCGCCTTCCTCGTGCGCCCGGCGCAGTGCGTCGAGCGCTTCCTCCGGCGGCGGCGAGGTGATCGACCGCCAGGCCGGCACGACGACCGTGCCCGCCCGCGATATCGCCTCCAGGCCATGCGGTGCGGTGAGTTCCAGTCCCCCGTGGTCCGCAGCGGACCTTCCTCGCCGGCGCAGACCAGCAGGCGGTAGCGCGGCACGCCGGCGTCCTGGCGGTCGATCCCGAACACCGACAGCGGTATGGAACTCTCGAAGATGGGGCCGCCGCTGAACAGCAGCACCGCGACGATCTCCTTGCGGCGTCGCCCGGAGAGCTTCCGGGCCGCGGCGTCCGGCGCGGCAGTGGAGTCGTGGCTCATCCTGCTAAGCCCCCCTCGGTGGTCGCGGCTCCTCGGTTGTGTCGCTCCTGCACGTTTCCCCTCGGTCCTGCACGAGTCCCCCGCCGTAAGACAGTCAAGATCGAAATCGAATCTACTGCGTCACGCCGTGCCGGGGTGGCCAGTTCGGCACCAGGCACATTGTCGACTTGGCAACTTGGCGTAAAGCATTCGATCACGAAGCGTTGCACTCGCGGGCCGTGCAGGGAAGTGCGCCTCGTCGCAGTGGCCAAAGCGCGTAGGGTGCGCGCGGCACCGGAGACCCTTTCCGTGCAGGTCAAACGGGGCGTGGGGGGTGCTCAGGACGGGGGATGCACGACATCCAGAAGTTGGCTGAAAAGATACGGGCGCGTGCGCGGAAACCGGTCAGCCGCCCGGTGTATTTCCGCGCCCGCCGGGCCGCCCGCCGCGGTGCGCCCCGGTGCCCGTCCGGTGGTGCCGGCCGCGGTGCGGAGCGGGGTCCTCCGCGAGCGGCCGCGCCGCGCGCCGCTCGGAGCGGCGCAGCAGCAGCCGGCAGACGGCGGTGACGGCGGCGAGACCGAGCGCGGTGCCCGCCGCGCCGGCGAGCGACGTGCCGTACCAGAGGAGCACCACCGGGACGAGGACACAGCTGAACGCCGCCCAGCGGACGACGTCGGTCACACTGTCCGGCCCGGACTGTGAGGACATGTGGTGTGCTCCCTGTGCCGCTCCCCGGACGGTGCGCGGGGATGGTTCACGGTGATCAACGGCCGGTTGGCCGGTCGGTCACCTGGCCGTGGCCTGAATCTCGCGCAAACCGCCTGTACGGGGCAGCAACCATTGCGTTACGGGCGCACCCTCGTGCATGCTCCGGTGAACCGCCCACGGACGGTGCGCGGGATCTGGGCTAAGGAGGCGTGCCGCCGTACCCTTGGGGGTATGGGGTTGGGAAGATGATTCCCGGACACAGCTCCGCCGCACATTGCCGTCGCCCAGTGTGTCGTCCCCACCCATAAAGGATCACAACGCCGAGACAGCCATGGCCGGTCACGAATTCTTCGAACCCGCGGACCGCAAGCGGCCCGTCGCCGATCCCACGGCGGCCGAGCCCCTGGCGGCGGAAGAGGCGCGCCACGCGTGCGACCCCGCCTTCAAGCACGGCGTCGTCGTCGGCTTCGACGGCTCCACGTCCAGTGAGCGCGCCCTGGCGTACGCGATCGGCATGGCCCAGCGTTCCCGGTCCGGCCTGATCATCGTCCATGTGGCCAACCGGCTGCCGACCACGGTGTGGGCGGGCTGCGAGCCGCCCGTCTTCGTCGACGTCCCCGACCACCGCACCGAGGTGCTGGGTCTGGAGCTGGCCTGCGCGGACTATCTCGCCGAGGTGCCCTGGATCCTGGTCGAGCGCGGTGGCGACATCTGTCACGAACTGGAAGAAGTCGGGCGGGAGTACGAGGCGGACGCGATCGTCGTCGGCTCCACGCACGGCATCGTCGGCCGGATCTTCGGCTCGGTCGCCGGACGGCTGGCCAAGCGGGCGAAGCGCCCCGTCGTCGTGATCCCGTAAGTCCCCTTCGTCCCGGGCGAGATGAGCCCTGGGAAGTCTCAACTCCCTTTGTGCGCCGGAAGAATCCGCTTACTCGTGGATGTGTTTGTGCTCTTGTGAAGGGCATATACCGGTCACCGCACCACCGCACATGCGCGAAGGGAGCCCGCCGTGGACCACGACGTCTCCGCGGGAAGCACTACCACCATCGCCGGCCGACTCGCTCTCGGACGGGGCTGCCTCGGTGTGCGGCAGGCCGGGGTGTGACGGCTACCGGCTAGCCGCGCCGGCCGGGGTGTCGGTGCCCCGGCGCGCAGGAAACGGACCCCCCGTGTCTGGGGCGACACGTGGGGGTCCGTTTTCGTGCGTGGGCCCGCTGCGGGGCGGTGGGGGCTGGTCGCGCCCGCGCGGCGGAGCCGCGTATCGGTACAGCCCCGCGCCCCTGGAGGGCGCTCTACTCCACCGTCACCGACTTGGCCAGGTTCCTCGGCTTGTCGATGTCGCGGCCCAGGGACAAGGCCGTGTGGTAGGCGAGGAGTTGGAGGGGGATGCCCATGAGGATCGGGTCGAGTTCGTCCTCGTTCTTGGGGACGAGGATGGTCTGGTCGGCCTTCTCCTGCTCCTGGTGGGCGACCGCGAGGATCTTGCCGCTGCGGGCCTTGATCTCCTCCATGGCGGCGCGGTTCTTCTCCAGCAGGTCGTCGTCGGGGACGATCGCGACCGTGGGGAGGGCCGGCTCGATCAGGGCCAGCGGGCCGTGCTTCAGCTCGGAGGCCGGGTAGGCCTCAGCGTGGATGTAGGAGACCTCCTTGAGCTTCAGGGAGGCCTCGCGGGCGACCGGGTAGCCCCGGACGCGGCCGATGAAGAGCATCGAGCGGGCGTCGGCGTAGGCCTTGGCCAGCTTCTCGATCTCCGCCTCCTGCCGCATGATCTCGGCGATCTGGCCGGGCAGCTTGCGCAGGCCCTCGATGATCCGCTTGCCGTCACGCACCGACAGGTCGCGGGTGCGGCCGAGGTGCAGGGCGAGCAGGGCGAAGGCGACGCAGGTGTTGGTGAAGCACTTGGTGGAGACCACGCAGACCTCCGGGCCCGCGTGCACGTAGATGCCGCCGTCGGCCTCGCGGGCGATGGCGGAGCCCACCACGTTCACGATGCCCAGCACCCGGGCGCCCTTGCGCTTCAGCTCCTGGACGGCGGCGAGGACGTCGTACGTCTCACCGGACTGGGAGACGGCGATGTACAGGGTGTCCGGGTCGACGACCGCGTTGCGGTAGCGGAACTCGGAGGCCGGCTCGGCGTCCGCGGGGATGCGGGCCAGCTCCTCGATCATCTGGGCGCCGATCATGCCCGCGTGGTACGAGGTGCCGCAGCCGAGGATCTTCACCCGGCGGATCCGGCGGGCCTCGCGGGCGTCCAGGTTGAGGCCGCCGAGGTGCACGGTGGAGAAGCGGTCGTCGATCCGGCCGCGCAGCACGCGGTCCACGGCCTCGGCCTGCTCGTGGATCTCCTTGTGCATGTAGGTGTCGTGGCCGCCCATGTCGTAGGAGGCGGCCTCCCACTCCACGGTGGTCGGCTCGGCCGTGGTCCGGGTGCCCTCCGTGGTGTACGTACGGAAGTCGTCGGCCTTCAGCGTGGCCATCTCGCCGTCGTCCAGGGTCACTATCTGCCGCGTGTGGGTGACCAGGGCGGCGATGTCCGAGGCGACGAACATCTCCTTCTCGCCGATGCCGAGGACGACCGGCGAGCCGTTGCGGGCGACGACGATGCGGTCCGGGAAGTCGGCGTGCAGGACGGCGATGCCGTAGGTGCCCTCGATGAGGCGCAGGGTCTCGCGGACCTTGTCCTCCAGCTTCTCGGCCTGCGAACGGGCGATCAGGTGGACGAGGACCTCGGTGTCGGTCTCGGAGAGGAACTCGACGCCGTCCGCCTCCAGCTTGCGGCGCAGGTCGGAGGCGTTGTCGATGATGCCGTTGTGGACGACGGCGACCTTGCCCCCGGCGTCCAGGTGCGGGTGGGCGTTCACGTCGGAGGGGGCGCCGTGGGTGGCCCAGCGGGTGTGGGCGATGCCCGTGGTGCCCTTGAAGCGGGCCGGGACCTTGGCCTCCAGGTCGCGCACGCGGCCCTTGGCCTTGACCATCTTCAGGCCGGCGGCCTTGGGGGAGGTCACCACGATGCCGGCCGAGTCATAGCCCCGGTACTCCAGGCGCTGCAGGCCTTCGAGGAGCAGGGGTGCCACGTCCCGCTTGCCGATGTATCCGACGATTCCGCACATATATGGGTATTCCTAGCCGTTTCTAGCCGTAGACGATCCGCCGCAGCTGCCTGAGCGTCAGCTCCGGCGGGGCTACCGCGCGGTATTTGAGGTCCGCCCCGATCCGCTCGAAGATCGTCGCGTTGACCAGGCCCTGGGCCTGGAGCTCGCGGTGGCGGCGACGGACGTACTCCTCGGTCGTCTCGTCGAAGAAGGCGAGCACGTCCTGGACCACGCGCAGCGCCTCGCCCCGGCTGAGGGGCGTGGACCGCGTCAGATGATCAACCAGTTCGTCGTGCACCCGGTAGATCCTGGAGTAAGGGGAGGGGTTTTGCAAGAATCCTGCCCGATTCCGGGCAGGGCTCAGGGGTGGGTGCGGCAGCGCCTGTGGTGCGGCTCACTGCATGCGCTTGAGCACCGCCTGCTTGGCCATCGTGAACTCGTCGTCCGTGAGCACCCCGGAGCGGTGCAGCTCGCCCAGTTCGCGCAGGCGGCGCAGCAGGGCGTCGTGGTCGTCCTCGGCCGGGACGGGCCGCGGGCCGGGGAGCGGAGCGGCGTCGGCGGGCGCGGGCGCGGACAGGGCGGCGGGTGCCGACGGGTGCGGCAGGCGGGCCTGGACGGCCGCCGCGACCAGGGCCATCAGCGGGTCCTTCTTGAAGCCCCACAGCTCGACCGCGTTCGGGTCGTACTTGGGCGGCTGCTTGGTGGGGGCGTTGCGCACGGTGAAGCGCAGGTAGCCGTTCTCCAGCCCGGCCGCCGGCTGCCACTCCACGGCCAGGATGTCCTCGACCGGCAGCACACGGGTGCCGGCGGCGGCCTTCGCGTCCTCCGTCTTCCAGTTCCACTCCAGCCGGACCCGCTCGCCGTCGAAGCTCGCCGTGGCGTCCCCGGCGGCGGCGGACAGCGGCACGGCCGGGCCCGGCAGCAGATACCCGGTGACCGGGCCGGCCGGCACCTGGTCCAGCAGCAGGGCGTTGCGCACCTCCTCGGCGAAGTACTCGGCCACGCCGTACCGGTCCGGCTCGACGACCAGCTGGTAGGGGTCGTGAGGCTCGGTCAGACGGCCGCCCGTCGCCTGCAGCAGGGGGTCGGCGCCGTCGCGCAGCCGCAGTCGCAGCCGCCCCGACTTCCGGCCCTGCTCGAAGGAGATGCCCGCCAGGGCGCCGAGCGGGACGACGAGTTCACCCAGGGTCCTGCGCAGCAGGCCGACGTTCTTGTCGCGCCCGGGAGTCAGCCGCAGGGCGTCGCCGTCGAAGACCCAAGTCCCGTCCTTCTGAAGGATTTCCGCCATGGGGGGATTGTTTCACCGGTTCCGCCCGGAGGGTTCTGCCGGAGACGGGCCTGCGGGAGAGTGGTCTATACCCATTCCGAAGGGAGCGCGCGTGAGACGGCACAGACTGCACCTTCCCGGTTCCCTGCACCTTCTCGGTTCCCTGCTCCTGGTCGCGGCGACCGGCTTCTTCACCTCCGGCGCGGCCCCGGCGCCCGCGCCGGTCGAGCCCAGGCCGCTCGCCCAGGTGATCCCGGCCCCCGCCTCGGTCACCCCGGCCGGACCCCCGTACCGCATCACCGGCACCACCGGCATCCGCGTCGGTGACTCCCGTGCGGCCCGCGCGGCCGGTGAGTACCTCGCGGACCTGCTGCGGCCCGCCACCGGCTACCCGCTGCCCGTCACCCGCCAGGGCGCCGGCGGCATCCGGCTGCGCCTCGCCCACGACGGCCCCTACGGCGCCGAGGGATACCGCCTCGACAGCGGCCCCACCGGCGTCACCCTCACCGCCGCCCGGCCCGCCGGGCTCTTTTACGGCGTGCAGACCCTGCGCCAGCTGCTGCCCGCCGCCGTCGAGGAGGACACCGTCCAGCCCGGCCCCTGGCCGGTCGCGGGCGGCACCATCCGGGACACCCCGCGCTACCCCTGGCGCGGCGCCATGCTCGACGTCTCCCGCCACTTCTTCACCGTCGACGAAGTCAAGCGGTACATCGACCGGCTGGCGCTGTACAAGTTCAACAAGCTGCACCTGCACCTCAGCGACGACCAGGGCTGGCGCATCGCCGTCGACTCCTGGCCGCGCCTCGCCGAGTACGGCGGCTCCACCGAGGTCGGCGGCGGACCCGGCGGCCACTACACCAAGGAGCAGTACCGGGAGATCGTGCGCTACGCCGCCGCCCGCCATCTGGAGGTCGTGCCGGAGATCGACATGCCCGGCCACACCCACGCGGCCCTCGCCTCGTACGCCGAGCTGAACTGCGACGGCGTGGCGCCCCCGCTCTACACCGGCACCGCCGTGGGCTTCAGCTCGCTGTGCGTGCCCAAGGAGGTGACGTACGACTTCGTGGACGACGTGATCCGGGAGCTGGCCGCCCTCACCCCCGGCCGGTACCTGCACATCGGCGGTGACGAGGCGCACTCCACCAGCCACGCCGACTACGTGCGGTTCATGGAGCGGGTGCAGCCGGTCGTCGCGCGGTACGGCAAGACCGTCGTCGGCTGGCACCAGCTGACCGGCGCGAGCCCGGCCCGGGGCGCGCTCGCCCAGTACTGGGGCCTGGACCGCACCAGCGACGAGGAGAAGGCCGAGGTGGCGAAGGCGGCGCGGAGCGGCACCGGGATCGTCCTGTCGCCCGCCGACCGGGTCTACCTCGACATGAAGTACGACCGCACCACCCCGCTCGGCCTGTCCTGGGCCGGATACGTCGAGGTGAAGCGGTCCTACGACTGGGACCCGGGCACCTATCTGCCGGGTGTGCCGCAAGATGCCGTCCGGGGTGTCGAGGCGCCGCTGTGGACGGAGACGATCGAGAACTCCGCGCACATCGACCACATGGCCTTCCCCCGGCTGCCCGGCGTCGCCGAGCTGGGCTGGTCGCCGGCCGCCGCCCACGACTGGGAGGACTACCGGACTCGGCTCGCGGCGCAGGCGCCGCGCTGGGACGCGCTCGGCATCGGCTACCACAGGTCTCCGCAGGTCGACTGGCCCGCGGCATAGCCACGGCGCGGACACAGCGGACGGGCGCCCCGGAGGACCGTACTCCGGGGCGCCCGCCTGGCCTTCAAGGGGATCGGTCAGAACCCGGCGATCGGGTTCTTCAGCGTGCCGACGAGCTGGAGCGCGCCGGACGGGTCCGCGAGGTCGACCATCTGCTGGTTGTTGCGCAGCTGGAGCCGGTTCAGGCAGGACAGTGCGAACTCGGGGGCGAACATGTCGTACTGCGCGAACTTGTCGGCGAGTTCGGGCGTCGCCTCCTGGTACTCGCGGGTGACCTCGGCGACCGTGCGCCAGAAGTCGTCCTCCGCCAGGATCCCCTCGGTGGCGAGGTTCGCGGCGAGGAAGCGGAAGAAGCAGTCGAAGACGTCCGTGAAGATGGACAGCAGCTTCTTGTCCTCGGGGACCTCGGCGCGGATCCGCTGGACCTCCGGCGGCAGCACCGCGTCCGGGTCCATGACGCAGATCTCCTCGGCGATGTCCTTGTAGATCGCCCGCTCGACCACGCCGTCCCTCAGCACCAGGATCACGTTCTCGCCGTGCGGCATGAACACCAGGTCGTAGGCGTAGAAGCTGTGCAGCAGCGGGGTGTAGTAGGCCCGCAGGTAGCGGCGCAGCCACTCGGTGGGGGCCAGGCCCGAGCGGGCGATCAGCGCGCCCGCGAAGGAGGCGCCCGCGTGGTCGACGTGCAGCAGGGAGGCCATCGTCGCCAGGGACTCGCCGTCCCGCAGCGAGGGCACCGGGCTCTCCCGCCACAGCGCGGCGAGCATCTTGCGGTACGGCGAGTAGCGGTCGGTGGCCTTCTCGTACTCCAGGTGCCGGTAGCCGACGGCCGCCCGCTCGCGGATGATCGTCAGGCCCGTGGACTTCAGCACCGGGTCGCCCTCGATCAGCTGGGCCAGCCAGTCGTTGATCGCCGGGGTGGCCTCCATGTAGGCGGCGGACAGGCCGCGCATGAAGCCCATGTTGATGACGGACAGCGCCGTCTTCACATAGTGCTTCTCGGGGTGGCTGGTGTTGAAGAAGGTCCGGATGGACTGCTGGGCCAGGTACTCGTCGTCGCCCTCGCCCAGGCACACCAGGTGCTGCCGGGCGACCTCGGCGGCGAAGGTGACGGTCAGCTTGTTCCACCATTGCCAGGGGTGGACCGGGATGAGCAGGTAGTCGGCCGGGTCCAGGCCCTTGTCGCGCAGGATGCCGTGGAAGCGGCCGACGGTCTCCTCGCCCAGCTCCTGGCGGAAGAAGTCCTCGTAGTCGATGCCGACGCCGGCCGTGAACGCGGCGCGCGAGCGGTGCGCGGCCAGCCACACCAGGCGCACGGGGCTCGCGGTCTCCGGGGCGTACGACAGGTACTCGTGGATGCCGAAGCCGAGGCGGCCGTTGTTGGCGACGAAGCAGGGGTGGCCCTCGGTCATCCCCGTCTCGATCGCCTGGAAGCCGGCGCCCGCCAGCTCCGCCGCCGGGATCTGCTCCTTGGTGAGCTTGTAGCAGGTGCCCGAGAGGGTGGAGGAGATCTCCTCCAGGTAGACCGGCAGGATCTCGTCGCTCAGGCCGAGAGCGCCCTTCAGCTCGACGAAGAAGTCCAGCGCGGCGAGCGGCAGTTCAGCCCCGTCGCGGTGGCGGGCGATGGAGGCGGCGTCCACCTGCCAGTGGTCGAGGGCGCGGCGCACGGCACGGAAGCGGTAGGAGGTCAGGCCGTCGTCGCTGCGGACGACGTACTCCTCCCCGTCCTGCTCGGGGGTGATCAGCCGCTCGTGGGCGAACTCGGCGAGGGCCTTGCGGATGAGCAGGCGGTTGGCCTGCTCCCAGCGCTCGGGGGAGAGGTGGGCGACGGCGTCGGCGAGGCTCATGCGGACACCTCCGCGGCGGTGATGGCGGCGTGGAACTGCTCGCGGGTGCAGAAGCTGAGCAGCGCCTTCTTCTCCGGCTTCTGGATCTCGCGCTCCGGGACGAAGCCGACGGCCTCGTTCAGGGCGTGCACGGCCTTGTTGCGCACGTCCGGCTCCACGACGACCCGCTGCGTGGCCGGGTCCTCGAAGAGGTGCGTCATGACGGCGGTGATGACGGACCGGGTGAAGCCGTGCACCGGCTTGTCGGTCGGCGGGGTCAGGAAGTGCATGCCGACGTCGCCGGGCCGCGCCTCGTACAGGCCGACCAGCTCGCGGTGCGCGGGGTCGTACTTCTCCATCAGGAAGGCGGGCTCGCCGTCCTTCAGACCGAGCAGGGCGTGGTGGTGCTCGTCGGCGGCTATCTCCATGTACGCGCGCTCGACGTCCTCCAGTTTCGCGTCCTGCATCATCCAGAACGCGGCCTTGGGGTGGGTGACCCAGGCGTGCAGGAGCTCGGCGTCCTTCAGCGGGTCGAGGGGGCGGAACGTGAAGGTCGTGCGGCTCATGCGGAGAACTCCTGGAACGCGATGGTCTTCTCTACCGGGTAGTACTCGCTGCCGAGCAGCTCCCGGATGATGTAGCTGTTGCGGTAGGCGCCCATGCCCAGGTCGGGGCTGGTGATGCTGTGGGTGTGGACGCCGGCGTTCTGCAGGAAGACGCCTCTGCCGGTGACGTCGATGGCGTAGTTGCGGCCGACGTCGAAGCTGCCCTGGGAGTCGTAGACCAGGCGGTCGCGGATCGGCTTCAGGAACGCGGGCTCGACGTAGCGGTAGCCGGTGGCGAGGATCAGGCCGTCCGAGGTCAGCTCGAAGTCCTTCTCCTGCTCCTCCTGGCGGAAGCCCAGCGTGTACGTGCCGTTCTCGTACGTCGCGCTGGTCAGCGCCGAGTTGGTGAGCAGGCGGGTGGGGACCGGGCCGCCGAGGTTCTTCTGGTAGAGCAGATCGAAGATCTCGTTGATCAGATCGCCGTCGATGCCCTTGAACAGGCCCTTCTGCTCCTGGGTGAGGCGGTAGCGGGTCCGCTCCGGCAGCGCCCGGAAGTAGTCGATGTACTCCGGGGAGGTCATCTCCAGGGTGAGCTTGGTGTACTCCAGCGGGAAGAACCGCGGGGAGCGGGTGACCCAGTTCAGCCGGTAGCCGTGGACGTCGATCTCGGAGAGCAGGTCGTAGTAGATCTCGGCGGCGGACTGGCCGGAGCCGACCAGCGTGATCGACTCCTTCTTCACCAGCTCGGCCCGGTGCTGGACGTAGCGCGAGTTGTGGATGAAGTCGCCGCCCAGGCCCCGGCAGGACTCCGGGATGTAGGGCGGGGTGCCGGTGCCGAGGACCAGGTGGCGGGCGCGGTACGTCTCACCGGCGGCCGTCGTCACCCCGTACAGCTCGTCGCTCTCGTCGTACGTCACCTCGGTGACGGTCGTGTTGAAGTGGACGCTGCTCAGCTTGTTGGCGGCCCAGCGGCAGTAGTCGTCGTACTCGACGCGCAGCGGGTAGAAGTTCTCGCGGATGTAGAACGAGTACAGCCGGCCCTTCTCCTTCAGGTAGTTCAGGAAGGAGTACGGCGAGGTCGGGTCGGCCAGGGTGACCAGGTCCGACATGAACGGGGTCTGGAGGTGGGCGCCGTCGAGGAACATGCCGGCGTGCCACTCGAAGTCGGGCTTCGACTCCAGGAAGACGCCGTCGAGTGCGTCGATCGGCTCGGTGAGGCAGGCGAGGCCGAGGTTGAAGGGCCCGAGTCCGATCCCCACGAAGTCGTAGGTCTTGGTGGTGGATTCAGGAAGCGCGGTCAAGGGAGTCTCCCAGGTACTGCTCGGCGTGGCCGGCGATCAGGTCGAGGACGGCGGCGATGTCGGACGCCTTCGTCTCAGGGTTGAGCAGGGTGAACTTCAGGTAGTGGCGCCCGTTCACCTTGGTGCCCGCGACGATGGCCTCGCCCGAGGCGAACAGGGCCTTGCGGGCGTAGAGGTTGGCGCGGTCGATCTCGGCGGGGTCGGTGACGGTGGCCGGGATGTAGCGGAAGACCAGGGTGGACAGGCGGGGTTCGACGACGACGTCGTAGCGCGGGTCGGCGGCCAGCAGCTTCCAGCCCTCCCGCGCGAGGTCGCAGACCTCGTCGAAGAGCTGTCCGATGCCGTCGGCGCCCATCACCCGCAGGGTGACCCACAGCTTGAGGGCGTCGAAGCGGCGGGTGGTCTGGAGGGACTTGTCCACCTGGTTGGGGATACGTTCCTGCACCATCCGGCGCGGGTTGAGGTACTCCGCGTGGTAGGTGGCGTGCCGCAGCGTGGCCGCGTCGCGGACCAGCAGGGCGGAGGAACTCACCGGCTGGAAGAAGGACTTGTGGTAGTCGACGGTGACCGAGTCGGCCCGCCCGATGCCCGTCAGTAGGTCGCGGCGCTTCAGCGAGGTGAGCAGTCCGCAGCCGTAGGCGGCGTCGACGTGCATCCAGGTGCCGTACTGCTCGCACAGCTCGGCGATCTCGGGGAGCGGGTCGATGGACCCGAAGTCGGTGGTGCCGGCGGTGGCGACGACGGCCATGGGGACCAGGCCGTCCTTCGCGCAGCGCTCCAGCTCGTGGGCGAGCGCGACGGTCTGCAGGCGCTTCTCGTGGTCGACGGGGATCGACACGACGGCGTCCTGGCCGAGGCCGAGCAGTTTCGCCGACTTCTTCACGCTGAAGTGGCTGACCTCGGAGGCGAAGATGCGCAGTTTCCCGAGGTCGCTGGTCTTGGCCTCCTCGCGGGCGAGCAGCAGCGCCTGGAGGTTGGACTGGCTGCCGCCGGAGGTGAACACGCCGTCGGCGTTCTCGCCGAGCCCGATGCGGGCGGCGGTCCAGTCGATGAGCTTGCGCTCGATCAGGGTGCCGCCGGCCGACTGGTCCCAGGTGTCCAGGGAGGAGTTGACGGCGGAGAGGATGGCCTCGCCCAGCACGGCCGGGATGACGACGGGGCAGTTGAGGTGGGCGAGGTAGCGGGGGTGGTGGAAGTAGATCGCGTCCCGGAGGTAGACGTCCTCCAGTTCATCGAGGACCGCCGTGGTGTCGTGCAGCGGCCGGTCCAGGTCGATCCGCTCGATGACGGGGGCCAGGTCGTCGACCGAGACGCCGGTGAACGGGCGCTGGGTGGTGGCGAGTTTGGCGGCCACCCGCTCGACTCCTTCGGTCACGGAGCGGCGGTACTGCTCCGCGGTCGTGTCATTGAGCAGGTGCGAGCGCATGGGGAGGTCCTCCGGTGGGGACTGGCCGAGCGGACGGAAGGAGCGGCCGGGGCGGGCCGGGGCTCCGGCTTACTTAGGCTAGCCTAACCTAAGTTGAATGGGTCAAGTGCCGGGGCCCGGTAACCTCCGTCACTCCGCGGGGACTTACTCGCCCTGCTCGCGCAACTGCTCCTCGGTGAGCCCCTGTCGCCAGTAGCCCACGAACGTCACCCGGCGCCGGTCGATCCCGCGCTCCCCGACGAAGTGCCGGCGCAGCGCCTTGACCGAGCCCGACTCGCCCGCGATCCAGACGTACGGGTGCTCGGCGGGCGGCAGTTGGGCGTCGCGCAGGGCGCTGAGGGCCAGGGGGGACTCGGTGGCGTGGTCGTGCTCCCGGACCAGCCACGTCACCTCGGCGTCCGCCTCGGTCGCCAGGTCCAGGACGTTGCCGGGGTCCTGGGCCTCCAGCCACACCCGCGCCCGCTGCCCGGCCGGCAGCGACTCGAGGATCGCCGCGATCGCCGGGAGTGCGGTCTCGTCGCCCCAGAGCACCACCAGGTCGGTGTCCTCCGGGGGCCGGAACCGGATCGCCCGGTTGTCCGCGACCGCCGGGCCCAGCACCAGCACCCGGTCACCCGGGGAGGCCTGGGCGGCCCACCGCGAGGCGGGTCCGGCGGGGGTGGCGGAGTCCGGCTCGACCCCGTGCAGCACGAAGTCGATGTCGATCTCGTCGGGATCGCGGCGCAGCGACCGCAGGGTGTACGAGCGCATCACCGCCCGCACGTCGTCGGGCAGCGCCATCCACCCCTTCCACCAGTCCTCGCCCAGCTCGACGGGCACGACCGGCGCCTCCTGCCCCGGATGCGGCAGGAACAGCGACAGCGACTGGTCGCACCCGTCGGAGTGGAAGCCGGCGAGGTCGTCCCCCGCGAAGGAGACCCGGACCAGAGACGGCCCGAGCCGCTCCGTCCGCACGACCTGAAGGGAGAAGAAACGGAACGGCGCGGCTACGGCCGTGGACATGGCTGACTCCATGGACGGAGGGTGAGTGGTCCCACTCAGGGGCACGGGGCTGTATCGATATGCGGCTCCGCCGCGCGGGCGCGGCCGGCCCCGAACGACTCGCAGGCGCCGACCGGCATCAGCCCCACCCCCTGGGCGAACTTCAGCTGACCTTCTTCGCGTTCTCGATGGCCTCGGCGAGGCTGGTGAGAAGCGGCGTGCACTTGCCGTACGACAGGATCGGCTCCGGCGACCGGGCGATGACCTGACCGGCCTTCACGGCGGGCAGCTTCTTCCAGGTCGCCTCGGTGATCGCCGACGGCTGGATCGCCTGGGCACGGTCGTCCATCATGATGATGTCCGCGTCGTACTTGTCGACGTTCTCCCAGCTCAGGCTCTCGAACCAGCCGCCGCCCTGGGCCTTGGACTTCTCCGACGGCTCGATGAAGTTCACGCCGAGCGCCTTGAAGTACTCCAGGTCGATGGAGAGGTTGGTGCCGGAGACGTAGAACAGCTCGGCGCTCGCGGACCCGGCCATCACCTTGATCTCGGGGCGGGACTTCGCGGCCTTGCGCAGCCGCTCCGCCGCCGCCTCGAACTCCTGCTTGGCCTTGACGACCTTGTCGGCCTCCAGGTCCGCGCCCAGCGACTCGGCCAGCGCCCACATCCGCTCCAGCGGCTGGGTGAGCTGACGGTCGTAGACGGAGACGGCGACGCTCGGGGCCAGCTTCGCGATCTTGTCCTTGGACTCCTCGGGGACGTACCAGAGGGTGCCCGCGTCGTCGAACATCGTGGTGATGAGGACCTCGGGGGCCAGCGCCGCGTACTTCTCGACGTTGAACTGGCCCCAGACGTTGCCGAGGATCTCGACCTTGCTGATGTCCATGTCGCCGGCCTGGACGTCCGGCTTGCCGTCCTGGGTCTTGGTCGGGCCGAAGACGCCCTTGACCTGGATGCCGTAGTCGTACAGCGCGGCGGCGACACCGGTGAAGGCGACGATGTTCGTGGGAACCTTGTCGAGCTTCACGGTCTTGTCGCGGTCGTCCTTGAACGTCCAGGGACCGGAGGGCTTGGCGGCACCGGCCGAGTCCGAGCCACCGCTTTTCTTGTCTTCGTCACCGCAGGCGGCGAGGACGGCACCGAGGCCGAGGGCACCGCCGGCGGCGAGGATCCCGCGGCGGGTGAGGTGGGTGGCACGGGCGTTGGACATGAGTCTGGCTGCTTTCGAACAGGGCGGAGGGCCGCCGGACAATTCGAAGGTAGGTTAGCCTAACCTCAGATCTTGTCCAGAGGTGGGGAGCCCTTGGCTCGAGAGCGTGAGCGAGACGGTCCGCGCGCCGCTCACAACGCGCCTACCCTGACGGGACGTTGGCCGAAACGCCGGTCCGGAAGATGATCAGGATCACTTGGGCATCGGCGGGACCGGCAGGTTGTAGACGTGGTCCGGGCTGACGATCCGCGTGATGGCGTCGCCGAACAGTGTGCTCGGCTCCGTCTTGCCGACGAGGACGTCGGTGTTCAGGAGCACGACCAGGGTCGCCTCCGCGGAGGGCAGATAGATGGTCAGCGACTCGTAGCCGGGCAGCGAGCCGTTGTGGCCGATCCAGCCCTGGACGTCGAAGATGCCGAGACCGTACCCGGCGCCCCGGATACCGGTCGAGGGTGTCCGCAGGCGCTCGCGCTGGGTGGCCGGTTCCACCATCGTGGAGCCGTCGGGGAAGGTGCCGGTGGCCACCGTGCGCGCCCAGATGCGCAGATCGTCCCGGTTCGAGATCATCGCCCCGGCCGCCCAGGCCCACGACGGGTTCCAGTCCGTGGATTCCTCGATCCTGCCGGAGGCGGTCTGGTTCGTGTAGCCCTGCGCGTGCGGTGCGGGGAAGTCCGCGTTCGTCGGGAACACGGTGTCCGTCATGCCGGCCGGCTCCAGGACGTTCTCCTGGACGAAGTCGTGCAGGGGCTGGCCGCTGGCCTTCTCGACGACCAGGCCCAGCAGGATCAGATTGGTGTTGCAGTAGAAGAACTTCTCGCCCGGCTCGAACATCGGGGGGTGCTTGAACGCGTAGTCCAGCAGCTGCTGCGGGGTGAAGACGCGGTTCGGATCGGACGTCAGCGCCTTGAAGAAGTCCGGGTCCTCGGAGTAGTTGAACAGCCCGCTGCGCATGCCGGCCAGTTCGCGCAGGGAGATCTCGTCACCGTTCGGCACGCCGTCGACGTACTCGCTGATCGGGTCGTCCAGGCTGATCCTGCCCTGGTCGACCAGTTGCAGCACGGCCGTGACGGTGAACGTCTTCGTCTCGCTGCCGATCCGCCAGAACAGGTCCTGCGCCATCCGCCGGCCGGTGCTCTTGTCGGCCACCCCGAAGGAGCGCTCGTACTCCCCCTTGTCGGGCGTCCACAGCCCGACCGTGACGCCCGGGACGTTCGCCTCGCGCATGACCCGCTGGATCGCCGTGTCCAGCCGCTGCCGGACCTGCGGGGTGATCTCCCGGAAGTCGTCGCCCGGGGAGGGTTCCGGCTGGGTGACGGCGGCGGGAACGGCACCGGCCGAGGGGGCCGCGGTCGCCGCGGTCACCGGCACCAGGAGAACGGCCGCCGCTCCCGCGGCCACAGCCCCCCTGCGAAGTCGTCTCGACGTGAACGTCATGGGCTGCTCCCAGCGCATGAGGGTGTCGCCGTAGCCCTGCTCGCAGGCCCGTCGGGCCGTACTCCACCAGCCTAGGAGCGCCCCCGCCGGATCGCGCGTCGAACCGGCGGGGGCCCCGGAGACCGCCGCGGGCTCCGCTCCCGGGCGGGATGTCAGCTCACCAGGCCCAGCTCCCGGGCGATCAGCATGCGCTGCACCTCGCTCGTGCCCTCGCCGATCTCCAGGATCTTCGAGTCCCGCCACATCCGGGCCACCGGGTACTCGTTCATGAAGCCGTAGCCGCCGTGGATCTGCGTGGCGTCGCGGGCGTTGTCGACGGCGACGGTCGACGAGTACAGCTTGGCCAGCGCCGCCTCCTTCTTGAAGGGCTCCCCGGCCACCAGCCGGGACGCCGCGTCACGCCAGGCGAGCCGCGCCGTGTGGGCCTTCATCTCCATATCGGCGATCTTGAAATGGATCGCCTGGTTCGCCCCGATCGGGCGGCCGAAGGCGTGACGTTCCTTCGCGTACCTGACCGACTCGTCGACACACCCCTGCGCCAGACCCGTCGCCAGCGCCGCGATGGCGATCCGGCCCTCGTCCAGGATGCGCAGGAACTGCGCGTACCCGCGGCCCTCCTCGCCCAGCAGGTTCTCCGCGGGCACCCGCACGTCCGCGAAGGACAGTTCGCGGGTGTCGGAGGCGTTCCAGCCGACCTTGGAGTACGGGGCGGCGACCGTGAAGCCCGGGGTGCCGGAGGGGACGATGATCGCGGAGATCTGCGGCTTGCCGTCCGGCTTGCGGCCGGTCACCGCCGTCACCGTGACCAGACCCGTGATGTCCGTGCCCGAGTTGGTGATGAAGCACTTGGTGCCGTTGATCACCCACTCGCCGGTCGCCGGGTCCCTGCGGGCGGTCGTCCGGGTCGCCCCGGCGTCGCTGCCGCCGTCCGGCTCGGTCAGCCCGAACGCGCCCAGGATCTCGCCGGAGCACAGCCGCGGCAGCCACTGCCGCTTCTGCTCCTCGGTGCCGAACAGATGGATCGGCATCGCGCCCAGCGAGACGCCCGCCTCCAGCGTGATGGCGACCGAGGAGTCCACCCGCGCCAGCTCCTCCAGCACGATGCCCAGCGCGAGATAGTCGCCGCCCATGCCGCCGTACTCCTCCGGGAACGGCAGCCCGAACAGGCCCATCCGGCCCATCTCGCGGACGATCTCGTACGGGAACTCGTGCCGCTCGTAGTAGTCGCCGATCTTCGGGGCCACCACGTCGTGCGCGAACTCCTCCACGGTGCGGCGCAGTTCTTCCAGCTCGGGGGAGAGACGGTGGTCCATCGTTGTTCACTGCTCCTTGTGGGAGAGGGCTCGGACGGTGCGGGACGGGCTGGGCCGGCCCAGGTGTCCGGCCAGCCACACGCTCGTGGCGGTGAGCCGGCCGAGGTCGACACCGGTGTCGATGCCGAGGCCCCGCAGCATCCACACCAGGTCCTCGGTGGCGAGATTGCCGGTGGCGGACTTCGCGTACGGGCAGCCGCCCAGGCCGCCCGCGGAGGCGTCGACGGTCGTCACCCCGTGCTGGAGCGCCGCGAGGGTGTTCGCGAGCGCCTGGCCGTAGGTGTCGTGGAAGTGCACGCCCAGCGCGTCCACGGGGACGCCTTCGGCGGTGAGCGCGCTGAGCAGTGCCGTGACATGGCCGGGCGTGGCCACGCCGATGGTGTCGCCGAGGCTCAGCTCGTCGCAGCCCATGTCCATCAGCGCCCGGCAGACGCGGACCACCTGGGGGACGGGCACCGGGCCCTCCCAGGGGTCGCCGAAGCACATCGACAGATAGCCGCGGACGTGCCCGCCCTCCGCCTTCGCCCGGCCGACCACCGGCTCGAACATGGCGAGCGCCTCGTCGACCGTGCGGTTGAGGTTGGCCTTCGCGAAGGACTCGGTGGCGCTGGCGAACACGGCGATCCGGCGGGCGCCCAGCGCCAGGGCGCGGTCCAGGCCGCGCTCGTTGGGCACGAGCACCGGCAGGTCCACGGGAAGGTCCCTGACCCGCGGGAACAGCTCCTCCGCGTCGGCCAGTTGGGGCACCCACTTGGGGTGCACGAAGCTGGTCGCCTCGATCGTCGTCAGGCCCGCGTCGGCGAGGCGGCGGATGAACTCCGCCTTGACCTCCACGGGCACCGTCGCCTGCTCGTTCTGCAGACCGTCACGGGCGCCGACCTCGTGGATCCGCACGCGGGCGGGCAGGCCGTCGGCGGGCACGGTCATGGGCAGTGCGCCGGGTGTCATCGCGCAGCCTCCTTCGACGCGCCCGCGGGTGCGGCCGCGGACGTGTCCTCGTGCGGGGTGATGACCGCCAGCACCTGGTCCATGGCGACCGCGGTGCCGGGCGTGACGTCCAGTTCGGCGACCGTGCCCGCGTGCGGGGCGGAGATGACGTGCTCCATCTTCATCGCCTCCACGACGAGCAGGCTCTGACCGGCGGTCACCTCGTCGCCGACCGCGACCTTCACCACCGTGACCGTGCCGGGCATGGGCGCGGTGAGGGAGTCGGCGCCGGCGTGGGCGGCCCGGTCCAGGGACGCGGCCACCGGGTCGTGGTCGCGGACCTGCCAGGCGTCGCCGTCCCGGCCCAGCCAGTCGCCCGCGCGGTGGAAGGTGTGGCGGACGCCGTCGAGGGTGACGTGCACCCGGTCCTCGGTGACGGTGTGCGCGCCCCGGCAGGCGTGGGTGACGGGGTCGGTTCCCGGCACCCGCAGGGGGAAGGCGACGGGCCGGTGCTCGCCGCCCAGGCGCCAGCCGCTCGGCACCGAGAACGGGTCCGTCCAGCCGCCCTCCTGGCGCGGCCTGAGCGCGTCCAGCCGGACGGCGGCCGCCGCCTCGTACACCTCCTCCGGCACGTCCGTGGAGACCAGGTCGTCCACGACCCGCTCCACGAGCCCGGTGTCCAGCTCGCCCGCGACGACCGCCGGATGGGCGAGGAGGCGGCGCAGGAAACCGGCGTTGGTCTGCACGCCCAGGGTGACCGTCCCGGCGAGGGCCGCGCGCAGCCTGCGCAGGGCGGTGGCGCGGTCCGGGCCGTACGCGATCACCTTGGACAGCATCGGGTCGTACAGGCTGCCGACCTCCGTGCCCTCGGTGAGCCCCGAGTCGGTGCGGACGCCGTCGCCCTCGGGCTCGCGCAGCCGCAGCACCGTGCCGCCGGAGGGGAGGAAGCCGCGCGCGGGGTCCTCGGCGCAGATCCGGGCCTCGACGGCGTGCCCGGTGAGCCGGATGTCCTCCTGCCCGTACGGCAGCTTCTCGCCGGCGGCGACGCGCAGCTGCCACTCCACCAGGTCCAGGCCGGTGACCAGCTCGGTGACCGGGTGCTCCACCTGGAGGCGGGTGTTCATCTCCATGAAGTAGTACTGGGAGGGGTCGCCGCCCGGGACGATGAACTCCACCGTGCCCGCGCCGACATACCCGCAGGAGCGGGCCGCCTGCACCGCCGCCTCGCCCATCGCCGCGCGGGTGGCCTCGTCGAGGAGCACGCTCGGCGCCTCCTCGATGATCTTCTGGTGGCGGCGCTGCAGGGAGCACTCGCGCTCCCCGAGGTGCAGCACGTTGCCGTGGGCGTCGGCCAGCACCTGGATCTCGATGTGCCGGGGCCGGTCGATCCACCGCTCCACCAGCAGCGTGTCGTCGCCGAAGGAGACGCGGGCCTCGCGGCGGGCGGCGGCGATCTCGTCGTCCAGCCGGTCCAGGTCGCGCACCAGGCGCATGCCCTTGCCGCCGCCGCCCGCGGACGGCTTCAGCAGCACCGGCGCGCCCAGCTCGCGGGCCGCCTCGGCCAGCTCCGGGTCCCGGCCGCCGGGCACCACCGGCACCCCGGCCGCACGGACGGTCTCCTTGGCGCGGATCTTGTCGCCCATGAGGGCGATGGCGTCGGCGGGCGGCCCGATGAACACCAGCCCCGCGTCGGCGCAGGCGCGCGCGAAGGCGGCGTTCTCGGCGAGGAAGCCGTACCCCGGATGGACGGCCTGCGCGCCGGTGCGGGCCGCGGCCTCGAGCAGCCGCTCCACCGACAGATAGGACTCGGCGGCCGGCGGCGGGCCGATCCGCACCGCCGTGTCGGCGTCGCGTACGTGCTTGGCGTCGGCGTCGGCGTCGGAGAAGACGGCCACGGAGCGCACGCCGAGCGCGCGCAGCGTACGGATGACCCGCACGGCGATCTCGCCGCGGTTGGCCACGAGAACGGTGTCGAACATGGTCGTGAACCCCCTCACATCCGGAAGACGCCGAACTGCGGCTCGCCCAGCGGGGCGTTCGCGCAGGCCGTCAGGGCCAGGCCCAGCACCTGCCGGGTCTCCAGCGGGTCGATGACGCCGTCGTCCCACAGACGGGCGGTGGCGTAGTAGGCATTCCCCTGCCGCTCGTACTGCGCGCGGATCGGGGCCTTGAAGGCCTCTTCCTCCTCGGTCGGCCACTCCTCGCCGCGGGCCTGGAGCTGGTCCCGTTTGACGGTGGCGAGGACGGAGGCGGCCTGCTCGCCGCCCATGACGGAGATCTTGGCGTTGGGCCACATCCACAGGAAGCGCGGCGAGTACGCCCGGCCGCACATCGAGTAGTTCCCCGCGCCGTACGACCCGCCGACCACCACGGTCAGCTTCGGCACGCGCGTGCAGGCGACCGCCGTCACCATCTTGGCGCCGTGCTTGGCGATGCCGCCCGCCTCGTAGTCCTTGCCGACCATGAAGCCGGAGATGTTCTGCAGAAACACCAGCGGGATGCCGCGCTGGTCGCACAGCTCGATGAAGTGGGCGCCCTTCTGGGCGGACTCGGCGAACAGGATGCCGTTGTTGGCGACGATGCCGACCGGGTGGCCGTGGATCCGGGCGAAGCCGGTGACCAGGGTCTGCCCGAACTCGGACTTGAACTCGGCGAACCGCGAGCCGTCGACGACGCGGGCGATGATCTCCCGGACGTCGTACGGGGTGCGCGGGTCGGCCGGGACCGCCCCGTACAGCCCGTACGGGTCGACCTTGGGCTCGACGGCGGGCCGCACCTCCCACGGGACGCCCCGGCGCTCCGGCAGGGTGGCGACGATGTTCCGCACGATCCGCAGGGCGTGCGCGTCGTCCTCGGCGAGGTGGTCCGTGACACCGGAGATCCGGGAGTGCACCTCGCCGCCGCCCAGCTCCTCGGCGGTGACGACCTCGCCGGTCGCGGCCTTCACCAGCGGGGGGCCGCCGAGGAAGATCGTGCCCTGGTTGCGCACGATCACGGCCTCGTCGCTCATCGCGGGCACATAGGCGCCGCCGGCCGTGCAGGAGCCGAGCACGGCGGCGATCTGCGGGATGCCGGCGCCCGACATCCGGGCCTGGTTGTAGAAGATCCGCCCGAAGTGGTCGCGGTCCGGGAACACCTCGTCCTGCATCGGCAGGAAGGCGCCGCCGGAGTCCACGAGATAGAGGCAGGGCAGCCGGTTCTCCAGGGCGACTTCCTGGGCGCGCAGGTGCTTCTTCACCGTCATCGGGTAGTACGTCCCGCCCTTGACGGTGGCGTCGTTGGCGACGATCACGCACTCGCGTCCGCTGACCCGGCCGATCCCCGCGATCACCCCCGCGGCCGGCGCCTGCCCGTCGTACATCCCGTCCGCCGCCAGCGGGGCCAGCTCAAGGAAGGGCGAACCCGGGTCGAGCAGTGTGTCCACGCGGTCGCGCGGCAGCAGCTTGCCGCGCGCGGTGTGCCGGGCGCGCGCCTTCTCACCACCCCCGAGCCGGGCGGCGGCCAGCTTGCCGCGCAGCTCCTCGACCAGCGCGCGATGCGCCGCCTCGTTGGCCTGCCAGGCCTCCGACGCGGGATCCACCGCGGTCGTCAGCTCCGGTGCCTGGTCCATCCTGCGGTCCCCTCACCTTGTTAATGAGCGTTAACGCATTTCCTCCAGGTTAACGACCGCTAACCTCCCTGTCTAGAATTGCTTCCATGGCCACGAGAACCGACGCCCCCACCCGCCGCGAGCAGATCCTCAAGGAGGCCGCCCGGCTCTTCGCCGAGCGCGGCTTCCACGGCGTCGGCGTGGACGAGATAGGCGCCGCGGTCGGCATCAGCGGCCCCGGGCTCTACCGCCACTTCGCGGGCAAGGACGCGATGCTCGCCGAGCTGCTGGTCGGCATCTCCGGCCAGCTCCTGACCGGGGCGAGGCAGCGCCTGAAGGAGGCGGAGGGCGCCGGGGGAGCCGACGGGGCGGCCCCGGAGACGGTCCTCGACTCGCTCATCGAGGGCCACATCGACTTCGCGCTCGACGACCGTCCCCTCATCACCCTGCACGACCGCGAGCTGGACCGCCTCCGGGAGAGCGACCGCAAGCTGGTCCGCCAGCTCCAGCGGCAGTACGTCGAGCTGTGGGTGGACGTCCTGCGCAAGGTCTACCCCGCCCTCGCCGAGCCCGCCGCCCGCTCGGCCGTCCACTCCGTCTTCGGCCTGCTGAACTCCACCCCCCACCTGGGCCGCCGCGGCTCCCTGCCGGGCCGCGGGGCGACGGCGGAGCTGCTGCACCGGATGGCCCGGGGGGCGTTCGCGGCGGCGGGCTCCAACTCCGCCGCGCAGTGACCGTTCCCGGCGGGCGGAGGCCTTCTCCGCGCGGGCGGTAGCCCGCCGCCACGGCGGCCCCGTCCGCGCTGCCCGCCGCCGGCCCGGGGGTCTTCCCGGCCCCGGACACTCCCGCCTCCGGCACCGCCATCGGAGTGCGGAACGGCATGCCCGGCCTGGCGAAGCCGCGCGACCGCGCGGGCCGGCCGGCCCGGGGCCCCGCGCGGGGGGTTTCCGGCGTCTTCTGCGCCGCGCGGGTGAAGGCCGCCCGGATCCGCCTCGGTGCCCGCCGCCGCAGGCGCGGGGCTGACGGCGGCTCATGCCGTCCGTCGGGGAACCGGCGCCCACTCGTCGGACAACCGGCGCCCATTCGTCAAAACCGTCGCCCGAAGGGGGCCGTGGGCGCGGCGGGCGTGACGAGCGTTACCACCGCCCCGCTCTGGACTCCCCTCCCTACTCGCCGGTACGGTAAGCCTGAGCAAGCGCTTAGATACGTACCGGTGGAGGTGGCGGCGTGCGCCGTACGGTGTTCAACGAGGATCACGAGGCGTTCCGGGAGACCCTGCGCGCCTTCATCGAGGCCGAGGTCGTCCCGGTCTACGACGAGTGGTTCCAGGCCGGCCAGGCGCCGCGCGAGTTCTACTACAAGCTCGCCGAGCTGGGCCTGTTCGGCATCAACGTGCCGGAGGAGTACGGCGGCGCCGGTCTGGAGACGCACAAGTTCGAGGCGATCCAGTACGAGGAGACCGCCCGCGCGGGCGTCACCTTCGGCGGCTCCGGCGTGCACGTGCTGCTCGCTCTGCCGTACATCAAGATGCTCGCCACCGACGAGCAGAAGAAGCGCTACCTGCCCAAGTTCGTCTCCGGCGAGGAGATGTGGGCCATCGCCATGACCGAGCCGGGCACGGGCTCGGACCTGGCCGGCATGAAGACCACCGCCAAGCTCAGCGAGGACGGCACGCACTACGTCCTCAACGGCGCCAAGACCTTCATCACCGGCGGCGTCCACGCCGACAAGGTGATCGTCTGCGCCCGCACCGCCCCGCCCACCGCCGAGGACCGCCGCTACGGCATCTCGCTCTTCGCCGTGGACACCAAGTCCGAGGGCTACTCCGTCGGCCGCAAGCTGGACAAGCTCGGCCTGAAGGTCTCCGACACCGCCGAGCTGGCGTTCGTCGACGTGAAGGTCCCGGTCGAGGACCTGCTCGGCGAGGAGAACAAGGGCTTCTCCTACCTCGGCGCCAACCTGCCCTCCGAGCGCTGGGGCATCGCCTTCGGCGCCTACGCGCAGGCCAAGGCCGCCGTCCGGTTCGCCAAGCAGTACGTGCAGGAGCGGACGGTGTTCGGCAAGCCCGTCGCCGCCTTCCAGAACACCAAGTTCGAACTCGCCGCCTGCCAGGCCGAGGTGGACGCGGCCGAGGCCGTCGCCGACCGGGCGCTCGAAGCCCTCGACGCCGGCGAGCTGACCCCCGCCGAGGCCGCCTCCGCGAAGCTGTTCTGCACCGAGGTCGCGCACCGCGTGATCGACCGCTGCCTCCAGCTGCACGGCGGCTACGGCTACATGAACGAGTACCCGATCGCCCGCCTGTACGCCGACAACCGCGTCAACCGCATCTACGGCGGCACCAGCGAGATCATGAAGACGATCATCGCCAAGGACATGGGCCTGTAAGCAACGGTCCCCCAACTCCCGCTGAGTGGCGATGAGTCAGGCACTCGACGACCTCCTCGGTCTGCTCGACCTCGAACAGATCGAGGAGAACATCTTCCGCGGCCGCTCCCGGTCCGCCGTCGTCCCCCGGGTCTTCGGCGGACAGGTCGCGGCACAGGCGCTGGTCGCCGCGGGCCGTACGGTCCCGGCGGACCGCACGCCCCACTCCCTGCACGCGTACTTCCTGCGCACCGGCGACCCCGGCGCGCCCATCGTGTACACGGTCGACCGGCTGCGCGACGGCCGCTCCTTCACCACGCGCCGCGTCGTCGCCGTCCAGCACGGCAAGCCGGTCTTCGGCCTGTCCGCCTCCTTCCAGACGGACGAGGAGGGCCTGGACCACCAGGCGCCGATGCCGCCCGCCCCCGACCCGGCGACCCTGCCGACCGGCGAGGACCGGCTGCGCGGCTACCCGCACCTCGACCCGCAGGTCGTGGAGCGGTTCATCGAGGCGCGGGCCGCGGTCGACCTGCGCTACGTCGACGACCCGCCGTTCGGCCACTACGGCGCCCCGCGCGAGCCGCGCTCCCAGGTGTGGTTCCGCACCGACGGCAAGCTCGCCGACGACCCCCTGCTGCACATCGCGCTGGCCACCTACGTCTCCGACATGACGCTGCTCGACTCGGTCCTGCTCGCGCACGGCCGCGGCGGCTGGGCCGTCGGCGACGTGGTCGGCGCCTCGCTGGACCACGCGATGTGGTTCCACCGCCCGTTCCGCGCCGACGAGTGGCTGCTGTACGACCAGGAGTCCCCGTCGGCGTACGGCGGGCGCGGTCTCGGCCAGGCCCGCATCTACACCCGCGACGGCCGGCTCGCCGTCTCGGTGATCCAGGAGGGCGTCGTCCGCGTACCGCGGTGACGGTATGCCGGTGTGCCGTTATGCCGTTATGCCGTTATGCCGGTGTGACGGCTCGACGGCTCGACGGCTCGACGGTGCGGCGGCCGGCGCGCCCGCCCGGTCCGCCGTACCCGTTCACACATTCGTCAGGCATTGGCCAGACTTGTTGACCGTTCCACCTCTATCATCGAAAGCGCTTCACCCCTGTCAGAAGGGTCGCTTACGGTCTCCCCACGCCATCTGACCCGCGCTGCCACGGAGTTCGCCGTACCGGCTCCCGCCGGGACGGCTGCTCAGGGCTGCCCGTCCGTGAGGAGACCCGTCGCCGTGCCGCTCTTCGGAAGACGCCGCAGGCGCGCCGCCCAGGAGGCCCCGGCCACCGCCGCGTTACCGCCGCCGCTGGCGTTCGAGATCACCATGGACGAGCTGCGGGCGATCGAACGGGTCACGCTCCACGCCCGGACGCAGCTGCGCACCCTCAGCGACGCCTCCGCGTCGACGATCGCCGACGCCAGCGGCTCCCCGCTCGTCACGGCGCTGTACGAACGCGCCGGCGCCGCGCACGCGCTGGGCCGCTCCGCCGTCCCGATGCTCGTCAGCGAGATCGGCCTGGTCGAGGCGGCCGTGCTCAACCTGGAGTCCTACGCGGGCCACGAGGTGGTGCTGGCCGAGGGGTACGCCCTGCTGAACCGGCTGGCGTTCCTCACGGGGCGGGCCCGGGTCGGCCAGGTGATCGGGGGAGTGATCACGCTCCCGGCGGCGGCCGGTCTTCCGGCGGTGCGCCTGTCGCCTACGCCAGCCCCGCCTCCGCCAGGAGGTAGGCCGTCATCGGGTCGTAGTACCGAGGACTGACCACGTGGTCGTCGAGCGGCACCGTCACCTGGACGGTGCCCTCCGCCTCGGCGAGGAACAGCGCCGGGTCGTTGCAGTCGGCGTAACCCACCGAGTCCACCCCGTGCTGCCCGGCGTACCCCGCCCAGCCGTGGTCGGCGACGACCAGGTCGGGCAGCGGACGGCCCTCGCGCTCCAGCCCGGTCAGGATGGCCTTCATCGGCTCGCCGGAGTGGGTGTGCCACAGGGTCGCGCCGTGCTCCAGCACCGCCACGTCCGCGAACTGCATGACGTAGCCCTCGTCCGTCTGGAGGCCGTCCGGGATGACGACGATCTCGCAGCCCGCGGCCCGCAGCGCGGCGGCCGTCGCCCGGTGCACGTCGAGCAGCCCGCCCGGGTGACCGGTCGCGAACAGCACGCGCTGCCGCCCGTCGGCCGCCTTGCGCAGCCGCGCCGCCATCCGCTCCAGCCCGGAGACGGTCAACTCCGGGTCGATGGTGTCCTGGCCGTACCGGTACTCCGGGTCGTCGTTCACCCCGGCCCGCTCCGCCATCACCGCGAGCACGTCCTGCTCGTCGCTCCAGCGCTCACCCAGCTCCAGGCCGAGCCAGTAGTGGCGGTTGCCGTTCGCCAGCTGGCGGTAGTGCGAGAGGTTGTTCTCACGGGGCGTGGCGACGTCCCCCGCGATACGGGTCCTCACGAGATGGTCGACGAGTTCGGCGCGGCTGGGGGTCCCGGGTATCGGCATGGTTCTCATTGTGAGGCAGTCGCGCGTGTCCGTCCTTGACGTCGCGGGGTCTGGGATGTGGATCACGCCCGCGGTCACGCCCGCCCGATCCCCGCCTACACCTGCCGCAACGCGAACCACAACTCCATGCGCACATCCGGATCGTCCAGGTCCGCCCCCAGCAGTGCCGCGCACCGCGCGATGCGCTGGCGGACGGTGTTGCGGTGGACGGAGAGGGCGACCGCGGTGCGGTCCCAGCTGCCGTGCAGGGAGAGCCAGGTGCGCAGGGTCTCGGGCAGGGGCGGGGCGAGGGGGGCCAGGAGGGCGCGGGCGTGGGCGGCGGCCTCGGCTGGGGGGACCAGGTCCGTCAGGGTGGGGCGCGGGTTGTGGTGCACCACCGGGGTGCGGGTGGCGCGGGCGCGGGAGAGGGCGCGGGCCGCCTGGGTGTCCGCGTCGGCCAGGGCGTCCGGGCCGGCGGGGGCGCTGACGCCGAGGGTCCAGCCGGGGGGCGGGGCGGGGGTGTGCCCGGCGGGCAGGAGGACGCGGACGACGTCGCCCGCGGTGTCGACGAGGGGGGAGCCCAGCGCCGTGCCCAGGGCGGCGGCCGCGACCGGGTCGGGGGCGGCCCCGGCCTGTGGGACCGCGTGGACGACGAGCCAGTGGTCCGTCGCGCCGAGGAGGGGCGCGACCTCCTCGGGCGGGGCGCCCAGGAGCAGCCGGACCAGGGCGGAGGAGCGGGCCGCGCCGGTGCCGCTCTGGTGCTCGCCGGTGAGGAGGGCGAGGAGGACGGCGGCGACGGACGCGATGGTGTGGTCGCCGGGGTCCCGGTGCGGGCAGGCCACGCCGAGGACGAAGCCCTGGCCGGTGCCCAGGGCGTAGACCGCGAGGTGGGTGCCCGCGACGGTGTCGGTGGCGGTGGTGGCGGAGGCGCGCGCGGTCAGGACGTGGACCAGGTCGGTGAGGGCCGTGAGCGCCGCCTCGTCCGGTGCCCGGCCCGCCGCCGCGATCTCCGTCCCCTCCGGGCCGTACAGCACCGCCCTGCCCGCGACCCGCTGGGCCAGCCGGCGCAGGACGGACGGGACCGGGTCCGGGCGGGCCGCCGCGGCGGCGAGGCTCTGCTGGGCCTCGGTCACCCGGCGCAGTTCCGCGAGACGCGCCTGGGCCATCAGCTGCCAGACGGCGCGGGCGACACCGGAGAAGGTGGTCTGCGGGGGCACCTCCAGGAGGGGCAGGCCGTACGTCTCGCAGGCGGCGACCAGGGCGCGCGGGACCGTGTCGTGCACCGGGGCGAGGCCGAAGCCCAGCGCCGCGCCGCCGGCCTCGACCAGACGTGAGACGTACGCGTCGAAGTAGCCCCCCGAACCCTCGGCTCCGCTCGGGCCGCAGGCGCCCCCGTCCGAGCCCGCCGCCTGCGGGACGTGCACGCCCGCCGTCAGCAGCAGCTCGCCGCCCAGGATGTACGGGTAGGGGTCGGACATCTCCGAGGTGTGCGCGGAGTGGATCGAGACGTCCGCGGCCGGCGGTCCGGCGATCTGGCGCAGCGCCAGGTCCTCGCGGGCGAGGAGCGCGGAGAGCGGGATCGGCGGGGTGGGGGGAACGGGCGGCGGCGTGTCGGGCATGATGTGCGATTCCTCCATCCCGTTCCGTTCAAGTGGATGAAACGTACACTTCGCAGTCGCTTTCCGGCCACCTACTGTCGGTCGCGGCCGGCGGCCGCGGGTACGGGCGGTTGTCCCCGCGACGAGCCACCGGGCAAACGCCATTGCACGACACGCCACCGGGAGTGCGCGAAGGAGGCCCCATGGCCGTCGACTACATCGTGATCGTCGTCTATCTGGCCGGGATGCTGGCCATGGGCTGGTGGGGCATGCGCCGCGCCCGGTCCAAGAGCGAGTTCCTGGTGGCGGGCCGCCGGCTCGGCCCGGCCATGTACTCCGGCACCATGGCGGCGATCGTCCTCGGCGGCGCCTCCACCATCGGCGGGGTGGGCCTCGGCTACCAGTACGGCCTCTCCGGCGCGTGGATGGTCCTCACCATCGGGCTCGGGCTGCTCGCCCTGTCCGTCTTCTTCTCCGCGCGGATCGCCCGCCTGAAGGTCTACACCGTCTCCGAGATGCTCGACCTGCGCTACGGCGGCCGGGCCGGGGTGATCTCCGGTGTCGTCATGTGGGCGTACACCCTCATGCTCGCGGTCACGTCCACCATCGCCTACGCCACGATCTTCGACGTCCTCTTCGACGTGAACCGCACCCTCGCGATCGTCCTCGGCGGCTCGATCGTCGTCGCGTACTCCACCCTCGGCGGCATGTGGTCGATCACGCTCACCGACATGGTGCAGTTCGTGGTGAAGACCGTCGGCGTGCTGCTTCTGCTCCTGCCCATCGCCGTCGTCAAGGCGGGGGGCTTCGGCGAGATGAAGGCGCAGCTGCCCACCGATTACTTCGACCCGCTGGGCATCGGCGGCGAGACGATCTTCACGTACGTGCTGATCTACACCTTCGGCATGCTCATCGGCCAGGACATCTGGCAGCGCGTGTTCACCGCCCGCAGCGACCGCACCGCCCGGTGGGGCGGCACCGTCGCGGGCACCTACTGCCTGGCGTACGCCGTGGGCGGCGCGGTCATCGGTACGGCGGCCAAGGTGCTGTACCCGGACCTCGCGAGCGCCGACGACGCCTTCGCCACCATCGTCCGGGACGAGCTGCCGACGGGCGTGCGCGGGCTGGTGCTCGCCGCCGCGCTGGCCGCCGTGATGT
Source organism: Streptomyces sp. NPDC052687 (assembly GCF_040678395.1). Lineage (NCBI taxonomy): Bacteria > Bacillati > Actinomycetota > Actinomycetes > Kitasatosporales > Streptomycetaceae > Streptomyces > Streptomyces sp. NPDC052687. The sequence continues at coordinate 77,658 of NZ_JBFATR010000007.1, forward strand.
CGACGTCCTCCGGGGCCCTCATCGCCTGCGCGACCGTCGCCAACAACGACATCTGGGCGCGGCTGCGGGGGGCCGTGCGGCCCGCGGGCGAGGAGCACGACGAGGTCAAGGGCAACCGGGCCTTCATCCTCCTCATGGGCGTCGCCGTGATCCTCACCGCCATCGCGCTCAACGACGTCGTCGAGGCGCTGACCGTGGCGTACAACCTGCTCGTCGGCGGGCTGCTGGTGCCGATCCTCGGCGGGCTGCTGTGGCGGCGCGGCACCGCGGCGGGCGCGCTCGCCTCCGTCGCCGTCGGCGGCCTCGCCGTCACCGGCCTGATGGCGGCCTACGGCATCCTCGCCAACCAGCCCGTCTACTACGGCCTCCTGGCCTCCCTCGCCGCCTACGTCGTCGTCTCCCTGGCGACCGAGCCGACCGACGAGGCGGTGCTCGCCGCCTGGCGCGACCGGCTCGCCGGCCGGGCGGCACCCGAACCGACGGCCTCCGAAGCGACGGCCTCCGAAGCGACGGACGGCACCCGAACCCGTGTCCGAAGCGGTGGCGACTCCACAGTAGAGTCGTATACCGGTCAGTAGTGGTACTGAGCAGTACCTGCGCGACGAAGCGTAAGAAAGAAGGCATTTCCCCATGAGCAGCAACGAGACGCCCCGCGGCCCGGTCGACTCCTCCCGCGTCCCGCGGTACGCCGGCCCCGCGACCTTCGCCCGGCTGCCGCGCCTCGACGAGGTCGGCACCGCCGATGTCGCCGTGATCGGCGTGCCGTTCGACTCGGGCGTCTCGTACCGGCCGGGCGCCCGCTTCGGCGGCAACGCCATCCGCGAGGCCTCCCGCCTCCTGCGCCCGTACAACCCGGCGCAGGACGCCTCCCCGTTCGCCCTCGCCCAGGTCGCGGACGGCGGCGACATCGCCGTCAACCCGTTCAACATCAACGAGGCCGTGGAGACCGTCGAGGCCGCCGCCGACGACCTCCTCTCCACCGGCGCCCGCCTGATGACCCTCGGCGGCGACCACACCATCGCCCTGCCGCTGCTGCGCTCGGTCGCGAAGAAGCACGGCCCGGTCGCCCTGCTCCACTTCGACGCCCACCTCGACACCTGGGACACCTACTTCGGCGCCGAGTACACCCACGGCACCCCGTTCCGCCGCGCCGTCGAGGAGGGCATCCTCGACACCTCGGCCCTCTCCCACGTCGGCACCCGCGGCCCGCTCTACGGCAAGCAGGACCTCACCGACGACGAGAAGATGGGCTTCGGCATCGTCACCTCCGCCGACGTCTACCGCCGCGGCGCCGACGAGATCGCCGACCAGCTGCGCCAGCGCATCGGCGACCGCCCGCTGTACATCTCCATCGACATCGACTGCCTCGACCCGGCCCACGCCCCCGGCACCGGCACCCCGGAGGCGGGCGGCATGACCTCCCGCGAGCTGCTGGAGATCCTGCGCGGCCTCGCGTCCTGCAACCTGGTGTCGGCGGACGTCGTCGAGGTGGCCCCCGCGTACGACCACGCGGAGATCACCTCCGTGGCGGCCTCCCACACGGCGTACGAACTCACGACGATCATGTCCCGGCAGATCGCGGCGGCCCGCGAGGCCGGTAAGGAGAACGAGGGCAAGTGACCCACGACCACGACCTGGAACTCCGCCCGACGGCCGCCCAGACGGAGGCCGCGCTGAACCCTCCCCCCGGCCGCACCGGCGGAGACCTGGTCGTGGAGACGCTGGCCGGGCTGGGCGCGACCACCGTGTTCGGGCTGCCCGGCCAGCACGCCCTCGGCATGTTCGACGCCCTGCGCCGCTCCGACCTGCGCTACATCGGGCTGCGGGTGGAGAACAACGCCGCCTTCGCGGCGGACGCGTACGGCCGGATCACCGGCGAGGCGGCCCCGCTCCTGCTGTCGACGGGACCGGGCGCGCTGACGTCACTGGCGGCGCTCCAGGAGGCGGCGGCGGCCTCGGCGCCCGTCCTCGCCGTCAGCAGCCAGATCCCGACGGCCGGCCTGGGCGGCGGCCGCCACGGCTACCTGCACGAACTCCCCGACCAGGCCGCGTCCTTCCGCGGCGTGGTGAAGTCCGTCCACACCGTGCGCACCCAGTCCCAGATCCCGTCCGCGATCGCCGCCGCCTGGAAGTCGGCGCTGACCGCTCCGCACGGGCCCGTGTGGGTGGAGATCCCGCAGGACGTGCTGCTCGCCGAGACGCACCTGCCGGTGGTGACCGGGGTGGACGCCACCCCGGAGGACCTGGTCCCGCGCCCCGAACTCACGGCCGTGGCCGCCCACCTGCTCTCGCACGCCGAGCGCCCGGCGATCATCGCGGGCGGGGGAGTGGTCCGCGCGGACGCCTCGAAGAAGCTGCGGCAGCTCGCGGAGAAGCTCCAGGCACCGGTCGTCACCACCTTCGGCGGCAAGGGCGCCTTCCCCTGGGAACACCCGCTCTCCCTCCAGTCCTGGCTGGAGGACCGCCACACCACCGACTTCCTGGAGGACGCCGACGTCCTGCTGGTGGTCGGCTCCGGCCTCGGCGAACTCTCCTCGAACTACTACACGTTCAAGCCGCGCGGCCGGATCGTCCAGATCGAGGCCGACCTCGGCAAGCTGGAGTCCAACCACCCGGCGCTCGGCATCCACGCGGACGCCCGCCTCGCCCTCCAGGCACTGCTGGAGACGACGCGCGAGCGGGAGGACGCCACGGCCCCGGCGCGCGTCCGGGAGGTCCTCGACAAGGTGGCCGCGCGCCTCGCCGCGCAGGACCTCACCCTGGAGCAGCGGGTGCTGGCGTCGGTCCGCCGGGCCCTGCCCGCGCGGGCGCCCTCCTTCTGGGACATGACGATCCTCGCCTACTGGGCCTGGTCCGCCTTCGACCCCCAGGGCCCCAACCGCATGCACTCCGCCCAGGGCGCCGGCGGCCTCGGCTACGGCTTCCCGGCCGCCCTCGGCGCCGCCGCGGCCGACCCGACGACCCCGGTCCTCGCCGTCTCCGGCGACGGCGGCGCCCTCTACTCCATCGCCGAACTGGCCACGGCCCGCCAGTACGACCTGAACGTCACCTGGCTCATCGTCGACGACGGCGGCTACGGCATCCTCCGCGAGTACATGACGGACGCCTTCGGCCAGGCCACGGCGACGGAACTGACCCGCCCCGACTACGCGGCCCTGGCGGAGTCCTTCGGGGTGCCCGGCGTGCGGACGACCCCCGAGTCGCTGGAGTCGGACCTGGCGAAGGCACTGGCGACGCCGGGCCCGTCGGTGGTCGTCCTCCCGGCACTGCTGCGGATGTTCGCACCGACGCACCTGGGCTGAGCGCGGGTCCTACCAGATCGCCTCGACCCACTCCGGGTGGTCGATGAACGGGTTCCGGTTCTTCTGGTAGGTGTCGTAGATGACCTGGTTGCGGCGCTCCTCGAAGGCGTCCGGCGGGTCCTCGTCGTTCCACTGCTTGAGCACCGACAGCCGGCCCATGTACGGGTTGCTGCCGTTGCTGACGCTGTCGTTGCCCTCCAGGTCGGCCCAGCCGTCGCCGCCCTCGTACCGGACGATCATGTAGAAGATCATGCGGGCCACGTCGCCCTTGACGGCGTCGCGCGGCTCGAAGGAGTTGGAGTCGGTGAGGCTGCCGCCGGAGTCGGTGAAGCCGCTGCCGCCGTTGTCGAAGTCCTTGTTGCCCCGTATCCCGTTGACCTGGACGTCCTCCGGGCGGATGTGGTGCAGGTCGGTGCCCGGACCGGTCGAGGTGGTGAGGTCGCCGTGGCTGATGGCCCACACGTGCTCGCGGTTCCAGTCGCCGACGTCACCGCCGTTGAGGGTCTTGCTGCGGGAGATGCCCGAGTACAGCAGTTTGACGTTGTTGCTGTTCGCCGGGTCCTGGTCGGTGACCTTCAGCGCCTCCCAGAGCGCCGAGTAGGACAGCTTGTTCTGGCTGCTGATGATGGTGTGCAGCGAGGTCTTGAGGCTGGTGCCCGTCTTGCCCACGGCGTTCTTGTAGTACGTCGAGTCGTACGCCGTCGTGGTCGCCGCCGCGGGGGTGGCGGTGAGGGCGGGGGTGGTGAGGCCGGCCAGGACGGCGGCCGTGACCAGGGCCACTGACTTCCAGCGGCGGGTGCGTGTCGCCAGCATGTGGGGTCCCATCTACGCGGGTTGATCGGAGGCGGCACCCGGGAGAGTGGCATGGACATGCAGTCAAATGGGTGACAGGTGGGTGTCGGTTGGATGACGGGAACGGACAACTCGCGTCACTCGGCGCGAGAGCGGCCCGCTCAGGCCGTCTTGCCCGGCAGCAAGTCCTTCCACTTCTCCTCGTACATGGCCCGCTGCTCCGCGAACCCCCGCTCGAACGCCTCGCACTCCTCGGGGTTGAAGTTGCCCGAGGGGATGCCGCCGGCCGGGATGAACTCCGCGATGCCCCGCACCAGTTCCAGGGCCGCCGCGGCCCGCGCCTCCGGCTGCCTGGCCGTCGCCTCGTACAGCTGGCCGCCCACCTTGTCCAGGAGCCGGCGCAACTTGTCCTCCGGGCCATTGGTGATCACGTAACGGGCGCGGCCCGGCCTGCCCAGCTCGTCGGTTCCGGCGCCGATACGTTCCAGCGCCCACAGCGCCGCGTACAGCCGCCCGCACGACTGTGCGATGTCACGCTTCCGCTGCCCCACCGCGCCCCCTTCGCCGGCCCGGCGTAGTCCTACCCGCTGCCCGGCCTCGTCATGTGAGCGCCGGCCGAACCGGCAGTTCACCGTCCCTCACCGCACCGACGAACGAGACCCAACCGGCCGCCGGGAAGACCACGGCGGGGCCGGCCGGGTTCTTGGAGTCGCGGACGGGGATGCCGGTGGGGTGGTTGTCGAGGACTTCGAGGCAGCTGTCGGCCTCCGGGCCGCTGTAGGACGACTTGCGCCAGCCGTTCAGCGTGGCCGCGTTCGTTATCGCGCGGTCAGTCATGGTGCCCGTGCTCCCTACGGTGAGTCGCTTCCTGCAGCCGCCCCTCCGGTCAGGCCGGGAGAGTGCCGTTCCCGACCGCCCTGACGAACGAGGCCCAACCGGCCGCCGGGAAGACGACGGCGGGGCCGGCCGGGTTCTTGGAGTCGCGGACGGGGATGCCGGCGGGGTGGTTGTCGAGGACTTCGAGGCAGCTGCCGGCGTTGTTGTCACTGTGCGAGGACTTGCGCCAGCCGCTCAGCACGGCCGCGTTCGGGATGGCTCGGTCAGTCATGATGCCCGTACTCCTTCGCCGTGGCCCTGAGCAGAGCCAGTGAGTCCTTGAGCGACAGGGCGTCGCCCAGTGCGAGATCGTAGCGATGCTGCATTTTCAGGACGGCGGACGGGGAGTCGTGGAGCTTCCCCAGGTAGCCGCCCTCGGTGTAGGCCAGCGGCGGTTGGTCCTCGAACCACAGCAGCGTGAGCATGCTGTGCGCCAGGGGATGGTGACCTACTTCGAACGGCATCACGTGCACGCGGATTCGTCGGCTCTCGGCGAGACGCACCACGTGCATGATCTGCTCCGCCATGACATCCGCACCGCCGATGGGACGCCGCAACACCGTCTCGTCCAAAACTGCCAACACTACGGGTGTCACCGGGTCTTGAAGGATCTTCGCGCGCTCAAGGCGTGTGACAACGCGCCTGTCACATTCCTCATCACTCACCGGAGGGAACGCCGAGCCCAGAACCGCACGCGCGTACCCTTCCGTTTGGAGGATGCCCGGAAAGTATGCGAGCGCGAACTCGTGGATGGCTGTCGCCTGTTGTTCGAGTACGCGGACCTTCTCGAAGTACTCGGCGATCGACACGTCCTCGTCCCGCGGCAGGAAACTGCTCAGCACATTCCCCGTGTTCAGAGCCCTGTCCAGCCGTCGCGCGTCCTCCCGCGACGGCACCCTGCGGCCCGCCTCGATGTGGGCGATGTGCGAACGCGTCATGATCGCCATGTCGGCCAGTTGCTGCTGTGTCAGGCCGGCCGCCTCGCGCTGCTGCTTGAGCCAATCGCCGTAGATGGTGCCCACCGGATCAACTCCCTTGTGACAAGTGACTGGTCACACCCGACCCCCTGGCGAGCCTAGCCAAGCTCCTCTCAGTCTGTGAGCGGATCACCACAGAGAGCGAACACCGCAAGGAGTCGAGGCATGTCCCACCGCATCACCCGCATCACCGGTCTCACCGCACCGCTGCTCCGGCTGCTGCGCCGCCGACGGCGCCCCGGTGCCGCCGTCCACCGGCCGTCCGTCCACCCCGCCGGCCCGCGGCCGCCGCGTCCGGGTACGGCCCGCCCGGCCGCGGTGCCGGGGATCGGCCTCGGCTCGCTCGGCATGCCGGCGGTGGAGAGGGAGGCGGGCAGGTGACGGGCGACGCGCACGGGCGGGTGCTGTCCTGGACCGGGGCGGACGGCAAGCGCTGCATCGTCGTCACGGACGGGAACGGCCTCCTGTCCCGGTCGGCCGACACGGTGGAGCGCGTGCGACTGGACATGGCCGCGGGGCTGCTCGACCACGCGGCGGACCTCCTCGCGGACGAGCGCGCGACCGCCGCGCAGCTCCGCTTCACGCTCGCCCGCATGCGCGAGGCGCTGGCCGACGTCCACCGAATCGCCGAGAGCCGGGGTGCCGGCCTGCCGTGACAGCGGTGCGTGCAACCGTTGGCCAGGCCCGTGAGTCAAGTAGGGCATGGCTCACCTCAGACCGCGCCGTACCCACGTGCTCGGCGCCACTCTCGCCGCCGGCGCCCTCATATCCACCGCGGCAGCCGCGTCCCCGGCGGCCGCCGCCACACCCGCCGTCAGCTGCACCTCGGCGAACGCCGCCCTCGCGGCGAAGCTGAAGAAGGACATCACCGCCGCCCTCGCCAACCGCAAGGGCACCATCGCCGTCGGTGTGTACGACCGCAGCACCAAGACGACGTGCACGCTGCGCGCCTCCACCGCCTTCGACTCGGCGAGTGTGGTCAAGGTCACGGTCCTCGCCGCACTGCTGTGGGACGCGAAGAACCAGGGCCGGTATCTCACCGACCGTGAGGCGAGCCTCGCGAAGGCCATGATCACCAAGTCGGACAACGCCTCCACGAGCACCCTGTGGAAGCAGCTCGGCATGACGAAGATCAAGGGCTTCCTCGCCGCCGCGGGCATGACCCAGACCAAGCCCGGTGCGAACGGCTACTGGGGACTGACCCAGATCACGGTGACCGACGAGCAGAAACTGCTGAAGCTCATCACCGCCAAGAACACCGTCCTCAGCGACAACTCCCGCGCCTACATCCTCAAGCTGATGAGCCAGGTCGTCTCCTCGCAGCGCTGGGGCACCCCGTACGGCGTCCCCGCCGGCGTCACCGTCGCCGTGAAGAACGGCTGGCTCTCGCGCGCCACCAACGGCTGGCGGGTCCACAGCATCGGCGCCTTCAAGGGCGGCGGCCACGACTACACCATCACCGTGCTGACCCACGGCAACAGCACCATGAACTACGGCATCACCACCATCCAGAACGTCGCCAAGGTCGTCCACCGCGACCTGGCCGCCGCCTGACCCGCGCCCCCGGCAGAACCACCGGCCCCTTCCCGCGCGTCTGTTTCCACGGTGCCACCAGTGGAAGCGGACGAGGGAGGGGCCGTGGAGCAGCCCAGGGCGGCATTGGCCGAGCGGATTGCCGAGCGGAGAGCGGGGGTCGGCGATCCTCGCGCCCTGGTGGGGGAGATGCGGCGCTCGATCCTGCTGGTGCCCGTCTCCGACGGGGGCCTGTGGTCGGCGCGTTCGGGCGGGGTGCGGTGGATCTGCGGCTTCACGGACGAGCCGGCGCTGGCCCGGTTCGCCCTGCGGCACGGGCCGGGTGAGCGGCCGGTGGACTACGCGGCGCTCCTGGGTGCCCGCATCGTCGACGAGATCGTGCCGTCGCTGGGCGAGCCCGCCGGTCTCGCCGTGAACATCGCCGACGAGGACGGGTCGATGTTCTTCCCGCCGGTCACCGGGATCGTCCCGGACGGTGCCGCGGTCGACGCCGCTACCGCCCCGGACCGTGCCGCCGTCGACGCCGGTAGGGCGCCGGAGGGGGGCGACCGTGGCTGACGGGAAGGACCTGAACTTCGACAAGGCGGCGGTGGCGCGGTTCACCAAGGGCGTGGGCGCCACCATCGACGGGCTGGGCGACCTGGGCGGCGCCACCGGCTCGGTGATGGGCAAGGGCTTCTCCGAGCTGTCGATGACGGGGATGGAGGCCGGCCACCACGGCCTGTCGGTCGACTTCGAGGACTTCTGCGAGCGCTGGGAGTGGGGCGTCCGCGCCCTGGTGCACGACGCGAGCGAGATCGCCAACCGTCTCGGCCTCGCCGCGGGCACCCAGTGGGAGCACGACCAGTACGTTCAGGGCGCGCTGAAGGTGGGCGTGAACTCCGTGATGGGCGGCAACCCGCACGCCTCCGAGGAGGACATCACGCGGCAGAACTGGGGCGACGTCTTCACACCCGACGCCCTCGACCCGGACTGGAGCCCGGAGTCCTTCGACCGGGCCGGTCAGGAGATGGCGCAGACCTGGAAGGACACCGGCCGGACGGTCCTGACCGAGGGGCAGGGCGGCCGGCAGTCGCAGATCCTCAACGACGCGCTCGGCATCTCCGACGACCAGTGGAACCAGGCGCTGGACGACACCTTCGGCCCGTCGCCGGAGGAACGCGCCCGGCAGGCGCAGCAGCAGGGTGACAACGGGGGCAACTGAACATGGGTATCGGCGACTTCATCAGTGACATCACGCCGGACTCGGTGGAGAACGCCGTCGAGGACGGTGTCGAGTGGGTCGGCAACCGGGTCGAGGACGCCGGGAAGTGGACGGCGGACCGGCTGGACGACGTCGGCTGGGAGTCCGGTGCGGACTGGGTGCGCGAGCAGTCCCGTTCGGTCGCCAACCGGATGGGCGCCGAGGTCGACGAGATGGACCTCGGGCAGACCGAGGACAAGACCAAGCTGATCTACGGCAGCCCGGACAAGCTGCGCTCCACCGCGCAGAAGCTGCGCGCGTTCCAGAAGGCGTTCGACGACGCCGGGAGCGGCCTGAAAGGGCTGGACTCCTCGGAGCTGAAGGGTGAGGCGGCCGAGGCGCTACGCAAGGCGGTGAGCACCCAGCCGCCGAAGTGGTTCAAGGGCGCCGACGCGTGCGAGAAGGCGGCCGGCGCGCTGGAGTCGTTCGCCGCGACCGTGACATGGGCGCAGGGACGGGCGCAGACGGCGATCGACAAGTGGAAGGAGGGCGTGAAGAAGTCCGAGGAGGCCGCCGACGCGCACCGCAAGAAGGTCGACGACTACAACAAGGCGGTCGAGCGCTACAACGCCCAGCCCGCCGACCAGCGCGACCCGTCCACCCTCCCGCCGCGCCCCGCCTCGACGTTCGAGGACCCGGGCAAGAAGCTGATGCAGGAGGCGCAGGACATCCTCGCCGAGGCGCGCAAGCAGCGGAACACCGCCGCGGAGACCGCCCGCGGCGCGGTGCGCGCCGCGCGGGACATGGCGCCCGAGAAGCCGTCGTACACCGAGCAGTTGGGCGACGGGTTCCAGGAACTGCAGATCATGGGCGACCACTTCGGCGGCGGTGTCATCAAGGGCACCGCGGGCCTGGTGAACTTCGTGCGCGGGATCAACCCCCTGGACCCGTACAACCTCACCCACCCGGCCGAGTACGCCACCAACCTCAACAGCCTCGCCGCCGGGCTGGTCGTCGCCGTCAACGACCCGGTTGGCACCGGCAAGCAGATGATCAGCGACTTCATGAAGGACCCCTACGAGGGCCTCGGCCGATTGGCACCCGACGCGCTGCTGACCGCGGCCACGGCCGGTGGCGGGGCCGCGGTGAAGGGGGTGCGCGTCGCCGCGGACGCCGCCGACGCCGCCCGCGCGCGCAACCTGATCGACGACGCCCCGGACGGCACCCACAACCGCCCCGACGGCGAGCGCACCACCGACGGCACCGACCCGGTCGACCTCGCCTCCGGCCGGATGTTCCTGCCCCAGACGGACCTGACGATCCCCGGCATCCTGCCGCTGGTCTTCACCCGCCGCACCGAGTCCGGCTGCACGGCCGGCCGCTTCCTGGGGCCCTCCTGGACGTCCACCGTCGACGAGCGGCTGGAGATCGACCCGGTCGGCGTCGTCCACGTCACCGCCGACGGCCTGCTCATCCCATATCCGCACCCCGTCCCCGGTGCCCCCACCCGTCCCGAGTCCGGCCGCGCCCGCACCCTCCTGGCCCGCGACGCCGACGGCGACTACACCGTCACCGACCCCGAAACCGGCCTGACCCGCCACTTCACCGCCCCGCCCGGCAGCGAACCCGGCGGCGACGGCACCGCTTGGCTGACCTCCGTCACCGACCGCAACGGCCACACGATCACCCTCGACCGCACCGACGACGGCCTGCCCCTGGCCCTCGTCCACTCGGCCGGCCACCACGTGAAGCTGACCACGGCCGACGGCCTGGTCACCGCCCTGTCCCTGGCCGGCGCGGGAGAGGCGGGCACGGACCTGCCCCTGATGCGCTACGGCTACCAGGACGGCAACCTCACCACCGTCACCAAGCCCTCCGGCGCCACCACCACCTTCGTCTACGACGACCGCCGCCGCGTCACCGCCTGGATCGACTCCAACAACAGCCGCTACGACTACGTCTACGACGACCGCGACCGCGTCATAGCCGAAGGCGGCGAAGCCGGCCACTTCCAGATCACCCTCACCTACACCGACCCCGACCCCGAAACCGGCCACCGCACCACCACCCTCACCACCGCCGACGGCGCCGTCACCCGCCACCGCATCGACAACCGCTGCCGGGTGATCGCCACCACCGACCCGCTCGGCAACACCACCCGCTTCACTTACGACAGCCACGGCAACCTGCTCACCCGCACGGACCCGCTGGGGCGCACGACCGCCTACGCCTATGACGAGGACGGCCGGCGCGCCGCGGTCACCCGGCCCGACGGCAGCCGGATCCGCGTCGAGCACGGTCCGCTCGGACTGCCGGTGGAGATCAGCGGACCGGACACTGCCCGCCGCACGCAGGAGTTCGACGAGCGCGGCAACCGGATCGCTGTCACCGACCCGGCCGGAAACACCACCCGATACACCTATGACGACGCCGGTCGGCTCACCTCGGTCACCGATGCTCTCGGCGCCACCACGCAGGTCCGCTGTGATGCCGCCGGCCTCCCCGTGGAGGTTGTCGATCCGATCGGCGGCACCACCCGCCTGGAACGCGACGCCCTCGGCAGACTCGTGCGGATCACCGACCCGGCCGGCGGAGTCACCCGTTTCGTGTGGGACGCCGACGGCAATCTCGCCCAGCGTGTCGAGCCGGGCGGGGCCACGACGTCATGGACGTACGACGGCGAGGGCAACTGCCTCACCCACACCGACGCGGTCGGCGGGGTGACCAGGTTCGAGTACACCCACTTCGATCTGCTCGCCGCCCGAACCTACCCGGACGGGGCCCGCTACGAGTTCGAGCACGATGCCGCCCTGCGTCTCACCAAGGTCACCAATCCGCACGGACTCCACTGGACCTACGCGTACGACGCGGCTGGGCGACTCATCGCCGAGTCCGACTTCGACGGTCGCACGCGCAGCTACCGCCGGGACGAGGCCGGTCAGTTGTCGGCCCGTATCGACGATCTCGGCGGAGTCGTCTCCCTCACCTACGACCCGATGGGCCGGGTGATCCGAAAGGATGCCGCGGGGCAGGTGACCGAGTACGCCTACGACCTGGCAGGTCGCCTCCTTCACGCTTCCGGTCCCGGCACCGAACTGATACGCCGCTACGACCGCTGCGGCCGGCTCAAGACCGAACTCGTCGATGGCCGCGCCACCACGTACACGTACGACGTGCTCGGTCGCCGGTCCCGCCGCGTGACCCCCACCGGCCACGTCACCACGTACGCCTACGACGAGGCCGGCCGCCTCGGCCACCTGACCTCCGGTGGCCACGACATCACGTACGCCTACGACGCCGCGGGCCGTGAACTGTCCCATGCCTTCGACGACTTCTTCACGTTGCACTCCGCCTGGGACGAGGCGGGACGGCTGGCCGCTCAGCACCTGACCGCACACGGCCGCACCCTCAACAGCCGCGCGTACTCCTACCGTGCCGACGGCCACCTCATCAAGCTGGCCGACCACCTCTCGGGCACCCGCACCTTCGACCTGGACCCAGCCGGCCGCGTCACCTCCGTGACCGCTGACGGATGGAGCGAGCGGTACGCCTACGACGCGGCGGGCAACCAGACGTCGGCCTCCTGGCCGACCTCCCACCCCGGCGCGGAGGCCGTGGGCGACCGAGAGTACACGGGCACCCGCATCACCCGAGCCGGCCGAGTCCGCTACGAACACGACACCCTCGGCCGCACAGTCCTGCGCCAGAAAACTCGGCTGTCCCGCAAGCCGGACACCTGGCGCTACGAATGGGACACCGAGGACCGCCTGACAGCGGTGACGACTCCGGACGGCACCCGCTGGCGGTACACGTACGACCCACTGGGCCGCCGCACGGCCAAGCTGCGCCTGGCGGAGGACGGCGAAACGGTGCTCGAGCAGGCGCTGTTCACCTGGGACGGCACCACCCTGTGCGAACAGACCACGACCGCCCCGGACCTGCCCCACCCGGTCACCCTCACCTGGGACCACCAGGGCCTACGCCCCCTGGCCCAGACGGAACGCCTCCTGTCCACCGCCGACGCCCCACAGGAGGAGATCGACTCCCGCTTCTTCGCCATCGTCACCGACCTGGTCGGTACCCCGAGCGAGCTCATCGACGAGCGGGGCGAGATCGCGTGGCGCACCCGGAGCACGTTGTGGGGCACGACGGCCTGGTCGAGGGACAGCACGACGTACACACCGCTGCGGTTCCCCGGGCAGTACTACGACCCGGAAACCGGCCTGCACTACAACTACTTCCGCCACTACGACCCCGAAACCGCGCGCTATCTCACCCCCGATCCGCTCGGGCTCGCCCCGGCGCCCAACCCCGCCACGTACGTCCACAACCCGCACACATGGACGGATCGGCTCGGCCTGGCCCCGGATTATGACCTCACAGATCTGGGTGACGGCTGGTATCGATCACCAGCCGGACTGGATTACGGCCCAGGATCGACGGAGGGTCACCGCATTCTGCATGTCATGGAACATGCGCGCGAGAATCCATCCAAACCCAAGCATGGAGTATTCGATACCGGCTCCAAGGGCATCCTGGAAACTGTTGACGAAGCTTGGGACAGGCGCGATTTGGCCGTTTCCGTGAATCATCAAGGAGCACGTGCGACATATGTCATCCCCATGGGTCGTCGGGTAGGATTGTACGACGGAGAAGAATACATCTCCATAACTGTAGAGCACGGAAACGAAGTAATTACCGCCTTCCCCAGGAGTTGGCCCTGATGCAAAAAATCGCCTGTCCTCATTGCGGCCAGGACTGGATCCGCAAATACAGAAGGAAAGACGACGGTTCACATTTCTTCATGTGCCCCGAATGCGAGTCACTATGGCTCCGAGAGGAGGATCTGAAGGAAGAAACCGAGCTCTACCTGAGCGAGTACCTGTCTCAATATGAAGCTGCTGCCGTATGGTGTGCTATCGAGGAGATACCTTAATTAGGCAGACGAGCGCGTGTCGTTTGCATATCCGGTGCACTTTCAGGTGCACCGGAGCAAGTCGGACGCTGCTGGGGCCGAGCGTATTTGTTTCCAGATTCGAACTGCGCGACACGATCGTCCCGTCCCCCGGCCGGCCGAATTTCCATTTCCGTACCAGTGACGAACGGGTGCTTCCATTGAAGTCTCACGACTTCATCAGCCTTGTGCGCACGATTCTGGAATCCGATGCCCGGACGCGGGAGCGCACGGCCGACGAAGTGACCGACCGGATCGGTGCGTACACGCCGGCCCAGGCGTCGGCTCTGGCGACGCTGCTGGCGGCAGCTGCTGTCTCGGAAAAGGACAGCTCCGCCCTGGAAGCCGAGTTGCACGCCATCGTCGAACTCACCTCCACCGGCCATGTCGACGTTCATCACATCGCGGCTCTGCGCGAGATCGACCTCGGCGACCTTCCGCCTCAGCTCCGCGACTATGTCGGTGATCTGCTGGAAGGGTGAGAACTCGAGGCGACCCGTCCCACCCTTCACCAGGCCGTCTACCGTCCGTCACCGACCCTCCCTACGGTGGCGCCCATGCGTTTGAGAGCCATACGGCAGAGAGCCGTACTCGCCACCGCCACCGCCACCCTCGCCGCAGCCACCTGCCTGTCCGCCGCAGGGCCCGCCAACGCCCACCCGGAAGGCGCCTGTTCGCCCGCCGTCGCCATCGAGCGCTTCTCCGACGCCCTCGACAAGACGACGTACGAGGGCACCTTCGTCGGCAACCTCTCCGCGCTGGCCGTGGACCGGGACGGCGCCCTCGCGGCGGTCTCCGACCGGTCGGTGCTGTTCTCGCTCGACGGGCGGACGCTCCAGCCGCGCGGCGCGCTGCCGCTCGCGGACGAGAGCGGCGCCGCGCTCGACTCGGAGGGGCTGGTCGTCGACCGGGACGGGACCTACCTCGTCTCCTCCGAGACCGAGCCGTCCGTCCGCCGCCACTCCCGTGACGGCCGGATCCTCGACCGGCTGCCCGTGCCGGACGCCCTGCGCGTCGCCCCGGCGGGCCGCGCGCCCGTCAACGGCACCTTCGAGGGGCTGACCATGACCCGCGACGGCCGTACGCTCGTCGCCGCCATGGAGTACGCCCTCTCCGGGGACGAGACCGGCACGGTCCGCGTCCAGACCTGGCGGCGGACGCACGGCGGCGACCGTTTCGTCCCGGCCGCGCAGTACGCCTACCGCACCGACCCCGGCCTCGGCGTCCCCGAGATCACCGCGACGCCCGACGGGCGCCTCCTCGTCCTGGAGCGCGGCTTCACCGCCGGTGTCGGCAACACGGTCCGCCTCTACCTCGCCGACCCGCGCCGCGGTGCCACGGACGTCAGCGGGATCGAACGCCTGACCGGGCAGGGCGGTGTGCGGCCGGTCCGCAAGACGCTGCTCGCCGACCTCGCCGACTGCCCCGACCTCGGCGCCACCGCCAAGCAGCCGCAGCCCAACCCGCTGCTCGACAACATCGAGGCCATGGCCGTCACCGGCCGCTCCCACGGCCGCCTGCACGTCCTGCTCGCCAGCGACGACAACCAGAACGCCGTCCAGACCACCCGCTTCTACTTCCTGCGCGTACGTCTCTGACCCGGCCGAGCCCATCCCGTCCCGCCGCCAATTGTTGCGGAGGGATGAAATCCGCTTCCGTGCGCGTTGGTGCCTTCCGGCAGATCAGGCGAGAAACCGGATGATCACGGAGGGCACCCGCGTGAGCACGCAACGGGGATGGGCACGACGGCTGTGGGGCTATGCCTGGCGGTATCCCAGGGACGTCGTCCTCGCCCTCGGCTCCTCCCTCGGGGGCATGGCCCTCATGGCGATCGTCCCGCTGATCACCAAGGTGATCATCGACGACGTCATCGGTGACAAGACCCGCCAGATGGCCCCCTGGGCCGGCGCCCTCATCGGCGCCGCCCTCCTCGTCTACGTCCTCACCTACATCCGCCGCTACTACGGCGGCCGGCTCGCCCTCGACGTCCAGCACGACCTGCGGACCGAGATGTACGCCACGATCACCCGGCTCGACGGGCGGCGCCAGGACGAGCTGTCCACCGGGCAGGTCGTCGGGCGGGCCACCAGCGACCTCCAGCTCATCCAGGGCCTGCTCTTCATGCTCCCGATGACCATCGGGAACTTCCTGCTCTTCCTGATCTCCCTGGTCATCATGGCCTGGCTGTCGATCCCGCTCACGCTGGTCGCCCTCGCCGTCGCGCCCGCCCTGTGGTGGATCGCCAGGCGCAGCCGCACCAAGCTGCACCCGGCCACCTGGTACGCCCAGGCGCAGGCCGCCGCCGTCGCGGGCGTCGTCGACGGCGCGGTCAGCGGCGTACGCGTGGTGAAGGGCTTCGGGCAGGAGGAGCAGGAGACGCAAAAGCTTCGCGAGGTCGGGCGGCGGCTGTTCGCGGGCCGGCTGCGGACCATCCGGCTCAACAGCCGGTACACCCCCGCCCTGCAGGCCGTCCCGGCCCTCGGCCAGGTCGCCATGCTGGCCCTCGGCGGCTGGCTCGCCGTCCGCGGCGACGTCACCCTCGGCACCTTCGTCGCCTTCTCCACCTACCTCGCCCAGCTCGTCGGCCCGGTCCGGATGCTCGCCATGGTCCTCACCGTCGGCCAGCAGGCCCGCGCCGGCACCGAACGCGTCCTGGAGCTGATCGACACCGAGCCCACCCTCACCGACGGCACCAAGGAGCTGCCGGCCGACGCCCCGGCGACCGTCGAGTTCGACGGCGTCTCCTTCGGCTACGACCCCGAGCGCCCCGTCCTCGACGGCCTCTCCTTCGAGATCCGCCCCGGCGAGACCCTCGCCGTCGTCGGCGCCTCCGGCTCCGGCAAGTCCACGGTCTCCCTCCTCCTGCCGCGGTTCTACGACGTGACGCGCGGCGCCGTGCTGATCGGCGGGCACGATGTGCGCGAGCTGACCCTCGACTCGCTGCGCGCCGCGATCGGCCTGGTCCCGGAGGACTCGTTCCTCTTCTCCGACACCGTCCGCGCCAACATCGCCTACGGCCGCCCCGGCGCCACCGACGAGGAGATCGAGAAGGCCGCCCGCGCCGCCCAGGCGCACGGCTTCATCAGCGAGCTGCCCGACGGCTACGACACCGTCGTCGGCGAGCACGGCCTGACCCTCTCCGGCGGCCAGCGCCAGCGCGTCGCGCTCGCCCGCGCCATCCTCACCGACCCGCGCCTGCTCGTCCTCGACGACGCGACCTCCGCCGTGGACGCGCGCGTGGAGCACGAGATCCACGAGGCGCTGCGGCACGTCATGGAGGGCCGTACGACCCTCCTCATCGCGCACCGCCGCTCCACCCTGAACCTCGCCGACCGCATCGCCGTCCTCGACCGCGGGCGCCTCGCCGACCTCGGCACCCACGAGGAGCTGCAGGAGCGCTCGGCCCTGTACCGGCGGCTGCTCACCGACCCCGACGAGCTGGGCGGCGTCTCCCCGGGCCACACCCCGCCGGCCGCCCCCGCCGAGGACGAGGACACTTCCGTCCGCGAGGAACTGGACGCCGAGTTCGACGCCGAGCGGGGCGTGACGCCCCGGCTGTGGACCGGCGACCGCGAACCGAAGGACACCGCCCTCGCCGGCACCCCGGCCACCCCGGAGCTGCTGGCCCAGGTCGAGGCCCTGCCCCCGGCGACCGACACCCCGGACGTGGACGAGGCACGGGCGGTGCGCCCGGAGGACTCCTACGGTCTGCGCAGGCTCCTGAAGGGCTTCGGGGCGGCCCTGCTCGTCAGCCTCGCCCTCGTCGCCGTCGACGCGGGCATGGGCCTGCTCCTGCCCGTCCTGATCCGGCACGGCATCGACAGCGGTGTCTCCGAGCTGTCCCTCGGCGCGGTGTGGGCGGCGTCCGCGCTCGCCCTGGCGGCCGTGCTCGCCCAGTGGGCGGCGCAGACCGGGGAGATCCGGATGACGGGCCGCACCGGCGAACGCGTGCTCTACTCCCTGCGCCTGAAGATCTTCGCGCAGCTCCAGCGGCTCGGCCTCGACTTCTACGAGCGGGAGCTGACCGGCCGGATCATGACCCGGATGACGACGGACGTGGACGCGCTGTCGACGTTCCTGCAGACCGGGCTGGTCACCGCGTTCGTCTCCGTCGTCACCTTCTTCGGCATCATGATCGCCCTGGTGGCGATCGACCTCCAGCTCGCCCTCGTCGTCTTCGCCACCCTGCCGCCGCTGATCATCGCCACGTTCTTCTTCCGCCGGGCGAGTGTGAAGGCGTACGAACTGGCCCGTGAGCGGGTGTCCGGGGTCAACGCCGACCTCCAGGAGACCGTGGCCGGGCTGCGGATCGTGCAGGCGTTCCGGCGCGAGCGGGACGGCGGGCGGCGGTTCGCCGAGCGCAGCGACGGCTACCGGAAGGCCCGCGTCCACGGGCAGTGGCTGATCTCCGTCTACTTCCCGTTCGTGCAGTTCCTGTCGTCGGTCGCGGCGGCGGCCGTGCTGATCGCGGGCGCCGCGCGGATCGACGCGGGCACCCTCACCACGGGCGCCCTGGTGGCGTACCTGCTCTACATCGACCTGTTCTTCGCGCCGGTGCAGCAGCTCTCCCAGGTCTTCGACGGCTACCAGCAGGCGACCGTCTCCCTCGGCCGCATCCAGGAACTCCTGCGCGAGCCCGCCTCCACGCGCCCCGCCGACCGGCCCCGCGCGGTGCGGGCCCTGCGCGGCGAGGTCGCCTTCGAGGACGTGCACTTCGCGTACGGCTCCGCCGACGAGCCGGAGGAGGCCCTCACCGGCATCGACCTGCGCATCCCGGCCGGGCAGACCGTCGCGTTCGTCGGCGAGACCGGCGCGGGCAAGTCGACGCTGGTGAAGCTGGTCGCCCGGTTCTACGACCCGACGCGCGGCCGGGTCACCGTCGACGGCCACGACCTGCGCGACCTCGACCTCACCGCCTACCGCCACCGCCTCGGCGTCGTCCCGCAGGAGGCGTACCTCTTCCCCGGCACCGTCCGCGACGCCATCGCCTACGGCCGCCCCGACGCCACCGACGCCGAGGTGGAGGCCGCCGCCCGCGCGGTCGGCGCCCACGAGATGATCGCCCGCCTGGAGGGCGGCTACCTCCACGAGGTCGCCGAGCGGGGCCGCAACCTCTCCGCCGGCCAGCGCCAGCTGATCGCCCTGGCCCGCGCGGAGCTGGTGAACCCGGACATCCTGCTCCTCGACGAGGCGACGGCCGCGCTGGACCTGGCCACCGAGGCCCAGGTCAACCAGGCCACGGACCGTCTCGCGGGCCGCCGCACCACCCTCGTCGTCGCCCACCGCCTCACCACCGCCGCCCGCGCCGACCGCGTGATCGTCATGGACCACGGCCGGATCGCCGAGGACGGCACCCACGAGGAACTGCTGGCGCGCGGCGGACGCTACGCCGAGCTGTGGCGCACGTTCGTCGGCGAGGACACCCCCGTGGTGGTCGCCTGACACCGGCGTGATCGCCTGACACCGTCCCCTCCCGGCCGCCCCCCGGCCCCCTCCCGGCGGCCCGCACACCAACGCCTCCCGGCCGCCCCCCGGCCCCCTCCCGGCGGCCCGCACACCAACGCCTCCCGGCCGCCCCGACGCAACCATCCGGCGTACGCCGCGCGTCCGTACATCCGTACGTCAATCTGCCGAGGGGTGCGGCACGGGAGGGGACGACTGTGGACTCGGGGGCGATACGACGGCGGATGGCGCTCGCGCTGTCCGTACTGACCGCGGCCGGCCTGCTCGCGCTCGCCGCGCCCGCGGAGGCGCACGCGGCGGCCGCGCCCTGTCCCGGGCGCAAGGTCAGGACGCTGCCGTTCTCCACCGGCTCGGTGCACGTCTACAAGAGCGGCGGGTACGTCTGCTCGGTGACCTACGCCAAGAACCCCGGCCCCCGGCGGAACATGTCGGTCAGCGTCCAGGCGCGCGGCCACCGGCCGGTGGTCCGCAAGGGCAAGTACCGCAAGCGCACGCCCGCCGTGACCGTGTACGCCGGGCAGCGCTGCGTCTGGGTCAAGGGCTCGGTGAGCGGAGGATCGGTCAGCTCGGGCTGGATCCTCTGCTGACGCCCGACACACCGTTCATCGAACTCCCCCTGGTGTGAACCGGGTTGCTCCGATAGCTTCCGGCGCACATCTGTTCTCACAGGGGAGGGTGCATGCGCAAGGCGCTCAGATGGCTGCTCGCGCTCACGGTGCTCATAGGCGCCTTGAGCACGGCGGGGACGGCCACCGCCGTCCAGCCGGAGGCCCAGGGCACGACCGACATCAAGGACCGGCTCCTCGCCGTACCCGGCATGAGCCTGGTGGAGGAGAAGCCGTACCCCGGCTACCGCTTCTTCGTCCTGAACTACGCCCAGCCGGTGGACCACCGCAACCCGGCGAAGGGCACGTTCCAGCAGCGGATCACCGTCCTGCACAAGGACGTCTCCCGCCCGACCGTCTTCTACACCAGCGGCTACAACGTCTCCACGACGCCCAGCCGCCGCGAGCCGACCCAGATCGTGGACGGCAACCAGGTCTCCATGGAGTACCGCTACTTCACCCCGTCCCGGCCCAGCCCGGCCGACTGGACCAAGCTGGACATCTGGCAGGCCGCCAGCGACCAGCACCGCATCTTCAAGGCCCTCAAGCCCATCTACGACAGGAAGTGGCTCTCCACGGGCGGCTCCAAGGGCGGCATGACGGCGACGTACTACGAGCGCTTCTACCCGCGCGACATGGACGGCGTCGTCGCGTACGTCGCCCCCAACGACGTCGTCAACAAGGAGGACTCCGCCTACGACCGCTTCTTCGCCACCGTCGGCACCGAGGAGTGCCGCGACCGCCTGAACGGCGTGCAGCGCGAGGCGCTGGTGCGGCGCGATTCCCTGGAGAAGCGTTACGCCACGTACGCGGCGGAGAACGGCTACACCTTCCACACCGTCGGCAGCCTCGACAAGGCCTACGAGGCGACGGTCCTCGACTACGTCTGGGGCTTCTGGCAGTACAGCCTGCTGTCCGACTGCGACACGATCCCCGCGGACGCGAAGAACGCGACGGACGACGAGCTGTGGAACACCCTCGACACGGTCGCGGGCTTCTCCTTCTACACCGACCAGGGCCTGGAGCCGTACACCCCGTACTACTACCAGGCGGGCACCCAGCTCGGCGCCCCCACCATCCACTTCCCGCACATCGAGAAGCGGTACATCCGCTACGGCTACCTGCCCCCGCGCCACTTCGTCCCCCGGGACATCGAGATGAGGTTCCAGCCGTGGGTCATGCGTGACGTGGACTCCTGGGTCCGCGACAACGCCCGCCGGATGCTCTTCGTCTACGGCGAGAACGACCCCTGGGGCGCCGAACCCTTCCGCCTCGGCAAGGGCGCCCGCGACTCCTACGTCTTCACCGCCCCCGGCGCCAACCACGGCGCCCGCGTCGCGGGCCTGACCGACTCCGACAGGACCCTCGCCACGGCCCGGATCCTCGACTGGGCGGGCGTCGCCCCCGCCCCCGTCCAGGCAGACCCGTCGAAGGCCAGGCCCCTGGCCAAGTACGACGCCAAACTCGACAAGAGGGACACGGAACGGACGCTGCGTCCGTAGTCCCGCGTCCGACCCCAAGGCGCTGCGCCCGCCTCCCTCGTACGGTCACAGGGGGCGGGCGCAGCCCACCGGGTTCTCGCCGCCCAGTTGGATGTAGAGGGCCGTCGGGGGCGGGCAGTCCGAGCGCTGACGGACGGCTTCCGTCACCCGGTGCTCGGGCTCGCGTTCGCCCTCGCCGTCGCAGCGCGTCTCGCGGACCTCGCCGCCGCCGGAGGCGTAGACGCAGTCGCCGACGATGGTGCGGGGGCCGCCTCCGCCACCGGGGTCGCCGGGGTGCGGGAGCTCGAGGGAACGCATGCAGGCGTAGCCGCGCGGGACCGCGCCGTCGCCGTCCTCGTCGAAGGACGGGCGCTGTTCGCTGATGTGGAGGACGAAGTCGGTGGTGGCGGGGCACAGGGGGCCGTCGCGCACCGTGCCGTCGTGGCGGGCCACCACGCGCGCGGCGGCGCGTTCGCTGCCGCACGAGACCTCGGTGAAGCTGCTCGTGCCGAACGAGCTGCACTCGTCGACGCCCAGGAACTCGGCCCCGTGACCCGAGGGCACGGTCCCGGCCGCCGGTGAGGCGGGCGCGGCCGGCCGCGGCCCCGTGGTGTCGTCCCGGGCGGGCGGCAGGGACTGACAGCCCGTCAGAATGGGCAGCAGCAGGCCCAGGAACAGGCTCAGGAGCAGGCCGAGCGCGACGTCCGGCAGGGCGCCCGGCACGGCACCCGGTACGGCACGTCTCTCGCCCATGTCCCATCCCCCCACCCCCGTCCAGCGTGACCCGCCGCGGCGGGCCCACGCCAGACGCGCGGAGCGCTTTGCGCCCGTCGGGGTGGTGCGCCAGGTGTGTGACGCAGGGGCTAGTACGTCTTGTACGACAAACCGTGTCCGACCGGGTACAGCACCCGCGCGGGATCGTCGGCCCGCTGCACCGGCACCGGCAGCCTGCCGCGCGGATCGACGACTCCGGCGATGACCCGGGCGGCGGCGCGTACTTCGACGTCCGTCCAGGAGTACGTCGCCAGGTACGCGCGGACGCCGGGCAGGCGGGCCACGTCGTACGGGTTGCGCACGGCCACCGCCACGACCGGGCGGCCCGTCGCCAGGAGTCGTTCCACCAGGGTCTTCTGGCTGCTCGTCGCGGTCACGTTGTACGTCGCCACCACCACCGCGTCCGCGTCCGCGGTCGCCGCGACGGCCCGGTCGATCACCGCCGCGGACGGGGCGGTGCCGGTGGAGAGCGCGGTGGCGGTGAAGCCCTGTTCCGTCAGGGCACGCGCGAGGACGCCGGTCGGGGGGCCGGTGGTGCCGGACGGGGAGGCCGGGTCGGCGCCCACCACCAGCAGGCGGGGGGAGTCGGTGGGGGAGAGGGGGAGCAGGTCGTCCTCGTTCACCAGGAGGGTGGTCGTGCGCTCGGCGATCCGGTCCGCCGTCCGCAGGTGGACGGGCGTGCCCACCGTGTGGTCCACCGCCTCCTCGTCGGTCCACGGGTTGTCCAGCAGGCCCAGCCTCGCCTTCAGGCGCAGCACCCGCAGGATCGATTCCTCCAGCCGTTCCTCCGTCAGTTCCCCGTCCTGGACGGCCCTCAGGACCGCGTTCCACGCCAGGTCCAGCCTGGGTGCGTTCAGCAGCTGGTCCACGCCGGCCTTCAGCGCCAGCACCGGCACCCGGTCGTCGCCGTACTTCTGCCGTACGCCCGCCATGTCGAGCGCGTCGGTGACCACCACCCCGTCGAAGCCGAGCTGTTCGCGCAGGACGCCGGTGAGGATCGGGCGGGAGAGGGTCGCCGGGTCGCCGGAGTCGTCGAGGGCCGGGACGAGGATGTGCGCGGTCATGACGGCGTCGATGCCGGCCTCGATCGCCGCGCGGAACGGCGGCGCGTCCAGCCTCTCCCACTGTTCGCGGGTGTGCTTGATGACCGGGAAGCCGTAGTGGCTGTCGGTCTCGGTGTCGCCGTGCCCGGGGAAGTGCTTCGCGGCCGCCGCGACGCCCGAGCGCTGGTACCCGGCGGTCTCGGCGGCCACCAGCTCGGCCACCGCCCTCGGGTCGGCGCCGAAGGAGCGCACGCCGATCACCGGGTTGGCCGGGTTGACGTTCACGTCGGCGACGGGGGAGTAGTCCTGCCGTACGCCCATCGCGCGCAGCTCCTTGCCGGCGATCCGGCCGAGGGTGCGCGCGTCGGTGCGCGAGCCGCCCGCGCCGATCGCCATCGCGCCGGGGAAGAGCGTGGCCGGCTTGCCGATGCGGGCTACGATGCCGTGCTCCTGGTCGGTGGAGATCAGCAGCGGCAGACGGTGCGGGAGGGCCAGGGAGGCGCGTTGCAGACCGTTGGAGAGCGCCGCGATCTGGCGCGGGGTGCGGGTGTTGTGCGCCCACACGAAGTAGATGACCCCGCCCAGGCGGTACTTGGCGACCAGCTCGGCGGGGGTGCGGACGCCGAACTCGCGCAGGTTGGCGTCGATGTCGGCCTGGTCGGGCGCGTCGGCGGAGTGGCCGTAGGCCCGGGAGACGAAGAGCTGGCCGACCTTCTCCTCCAGGGACATCCGGGAGACGATGCGGCGCAGCCGGTGGTCGTTGTGCGCGTGGGCGGGGCCGGTGACGGCGAGGGCGGCGGTGACGCCCGCCGCGGTGGCGGCGAGGACCGAGCGTCTGGAGGGTTTCGCGGTGTTTCCTGTGCTGGTGTCGGGCACGTGCGCTCCTTCCGGAGGAGGTCCGCTGAAGGAAACTTCCGAGGGGTCACCAATATCCGGGAAGTTTCTGCCAGTCAAGGGAACGCACAGTACCCAGCGAAGGGGCCGCCACCGGCGCACGGGAGGGGGGCGCGCCGGTGGCGGCATACCGCCGGCCGCGTGCGCGGCGGAGAGGGTGGTCGGCGTTCGCAGCCGGCGGCGAGGCCGACACCGCACCGCGGTGACTCTCCGGCGGTCGGCGATGGGACGACGGCGACGCGGGACGGGTTCCCGCCAGACGGACGGATTCCGGAAGTCGGTGGCTGCGGGGGTGGTGGGGTGCGCGGGGCGTTCGAAGGTGGGTGGCGTGCCGGTGGTGGGTGGCGTGCGGGCGTGCGTGCCGGTGAGGGCCGGTGATGGGTGGCGTGCGGGCATGCGTGCCGGTGAGGGCCGGTGGTGGGTGGCGTACGGGCGTGAGGGCCGGCGGGACCTTCGCCGCCCACGCGGCAGCGGCCCCCGGCCCAGCCCGAGGCCCGGTGGACCCGGATCGCGGCGGTCCATCCCGTGGACGTTCCCGCCCCCGGGGCGACCGTCGGCCGATCATAGGGACATGCCCGTAGTCGACATCCCCGGTTCCAAGTCCATCACCGCCCGCGCCCTCTTCCTCGCGGCGGCAGCCGACGGCGTCACCACCCTGCTGCGGCCGCTGCGGTCCGACGACACCGAGGGCTTCGCCGAAGGCCTGGCGCGGCTCGGCTACCGGGTCGGCCGCACCCCGGACACCTGGCAGGTCGACGGCCGACCCGAGGGCCCCGCCGCGCGCGAGGCCGACGTCTACTGCCGCGACGGCGCGACCACGGCCCGTTTCCTGCCCGCCCTCGTCGCCGCCGGCCACGGCACCTACCGCTTCGACGCCTCCGAGCAGATGCGCCGCCGCCCCCTGCTGCCCCTCAGCCGCGCCCTGCGCGACCTCGGTGTGAAGCTCCGCCACGAGGAGAAGGAGGGCCACCACCCGCTGACCGTGGAGGCCGACGGCGTCGAGGGCGGCGAGGTCACCCTGGACGCGGGCCTGTCCTCGCAGTACCTGACGGCGCTCCTCCTGCTCGGCCCGCTCACCCGCCGCGGCCTGCGGATCACCGTCACCGACCTGGTGTCCGTGCCGTACGTCGAGATCACGATCGCGATGATGCGTGCCTTCGGCGTGGAGGTACGCCGCGAGGGCGCCACCTACGTCGTCCCGCCCGGCGGCTACCGCGCCACCACCTACGCCATCGAACCGGACGCCTCCACCGCCAGCTACTTCTTCGCCGCCGCCGCGCTCACCGGCGGCGAGGTGACCGTTCCCGGCCTCGGCGCGGGCGCCCTCCAGGGCGACCTGGCCTTCGTCGACGTACTGCGCCGCATGGGCGCCCACGTGGAGACCGGCGCCGACCGGACCACGGTGCGCGGCAGCGGCGAGCTGCGCGGCCTCACCGTCAACATGCGCGACATCTCCGACACCATGCCGACCCTCGCCGCCATCGCGCCGTACGCCTCCGGCCCGGTGCGCATCGAGGACGTCGCCAACACCCGCGTGAAGGAGTGCGACCGGCTGGAGGCCTGCGCGCACAACCTGCGGCGCCTCGGGGTGCGGGTGGAGACCGGCCCGGACTGGATCGAGATCCACCCGGCGGCCCCCGCACGCGACGTGGAGATCACGTCCTACGGCGACCACCGCATCGTGATGTCCTTCGCGGTGGCGGGCCTGCGCGCACCCGGCATCTCCTTCGACGACCCGGGCTGCGTCCGCAAGACCTTCCCCGGCTTCCACGAGGAGTTCGCGAAGCTGGCCGCGGCTCTGCGCTGAGCGGACGCCCGCGGCGGGCGCGTCACGCCGAGTCGTTGAGCAGGCGGGCGAGATGGTCCCGGCCCGCGCTCAGCAGGCCGGGCAGCGGGGGTGCCGTCTCGTACCAGCGCTTCTCGTACTCCCAGCACAGCCAGCCGTCCCACCCGTGCCGCGACAGCACCTCGACGCACTCGGCGAGCGGCAGCACGCCCGCGCCGAGCGGGAGCGGGGCGGTGTCCTCGGCGGAGGCGATGTCCTTGACCTGGACGTAGCCGAGGTGCGGGGCGAGGGCGGCGTACGTCTCGGAGGGCTGTTCGCCGCCCAGCCAGGTGTGCATCACATCCCACAGGGCGCCCGCGTTCCGGTGCCCGACCGGTCCGAGGACCCGGATCACGTCGGCGCCCGTGCGATGCGAGTCGTGGGTCTCCAGCAGGATCCGCACGCCCGCGTCGGCGGCGAGTTCGGCGGCCACGCCCAGCCGCCGGGCGGCCGTGGCGTCGGCCTCCTCGGGCGGCTGCGCGGCGATGTCGGCGCCCGGGAAGACCCGGACGAACGGGGCGCCGAGATCGCGGGCCAGGTCGAGCAGGGCGCGGATCTCCGTGAGCACCGGCTCGTCGTCGCCCGGCGCGGCCACGCGCGGGTACCCGGCGAGGCCGAGCAGTTCGACACCGGACGCCTTGAACTCGGCCGCGATGTCGGCCCGTTCGGACGGGCTGAGCGCGGGGTGCACCGGTTCCTCCCGGTGCGCGCGCAACTCGACCCCGTGATAGCCGTGCTCCGCCGCGAGACGCAGCACATCGGGGAGGGGGAGACCGGGGACGCCGAGAGTGGAGAACGCCAGTTTCATACTTATCGACCCTACTCGGCGCCCCGCGATGTCACTCGGATGCCGCGCGCAGATCCAGCCGCCAGTCCTGCCCGACGAGGTCCTTGCCGAAGGAGCGGTGCGGCTTCTCGGCGACCGGCGTGAAGCCGTGCCGCCGGTAGATCCGCCGGGCGGCGGCCAGCACGTCGTTCGTCCACAGCACCACCTCCCGGCAGCCCGCCTCGCGCGCGAACGCGACGACCGCCGCGACCAACCGGTCCCCGATGCCGAGGCCGCGCGCGTCCGGCTCGACCAGCAGCAGCCGCAGCCGGGCCGTGCCGGGCGCCGTGTCGCGTACGCACATCACGCACCCCACCGGCCGCCCGTCCAGCTCCGCGATCCACACCCGCTCCCGGCGCGGATCGTGATCCTCCGCGTAGTCGGCGACGATCCTCGCCACCAGCGCCTCGTACTCGGCGTTCCAGCCGTACTCGGCGGCGTACAGCGCGGCGTTGCGCTGCACGATCCAGCCGAGGTCGCCGGGGGCGGGCGCGCGCAGGACGACGTCCTCGGGGCGGGGGACCCGGCCGCCGGACAGCAGCGCGCGCACCGTCCGCAGCGCCTCCGCCAGCCGTGGCCGGTCCTCCGGCGCGACGCCCGCGAGCAGCGCGCCGACCGCCTGCCGCGCCCGCTCGTCCAGCAGCTCGGCGGTCTCCCGCCCGCGCGGGGTGAGGCGGATCCGCCGGCGCCGGGGATCGCGCTCGGAGGGCCCGCGCTCGACGAGCCCGTCCTTCTCGAACCCGTTGAGGATGCGGGTCAGGTACCCGGCGTCCAGATGCAGCTGGGCGCGCAGGTCGGCGACGTCGGTGCGCGGCGCGTGGGCCAGCTCGTAGAGCACGCGGGACTCGGTGAGCGTGTACGGCGCGTACAGGTGGCGCCCGTGCTCCAGCGCGCCGATCAGGTGCGTGTAGAAGCGGTTGAAGGAGCGGATGTCCTGGACCGTCATGCTCGCCCCCGCGTGCCTTTGACTCAGGCAGAGGTGCCGTACGGTGTCGAGCCTAGGCCCGCCGTCCGCTCCCGTCCACGGGACGGTTCACCCGGCCGCCCGCCGGTAGACGTTGACCAGCGTGCCGGCGTCCGACCTCGTCGTGGAGACCAGCTCGAAGGGGAACTTCGCGCCCCCGCTCGGGAAGATCGACTTGCCGCCGCCCAGCACCACGGGCATCACGATCAGCCGCAGCTCGTCCACCAGGCCCTCGTCGATCAGCGTGCGCGCGAGGGTGGGGCTGCCCATGACCAGCAGGCCCCGGCCGTCGCTCTCGCGCAGCTTCCGCAGCTCGGCGACGGCTTCCGAGCGGGGGATCCGCACGGAGTTGTCCCAGGTCAGGTCGGACTCGTCGAGCGAGTCGGAGACGACGTACTTCCGGAGGGAGTTGATCCGGTCGGCGAACGGGTCCCCGGCCCGCTCGGGCCACGCCGACGCCATGTTCTGCCACGTCCGCCGCCCGAACAGCAGCGCGTCCGCCGCCTCCAGCGCCGCGTCGAAGGCCCCGCCGACGACCTCCGGGTCGAAGTAGGGGTGCGTCCAGCCGCCGTGCGCGAAACCGCCGTCCACGTCCTCCTCGGGGCCGCCCGGGGCCTGGACGACGCCGTCGAGGCTGATGAACTCGCTGATGATGATGCGCATCTGGGATCTCCCGGGTTTCGCGGTGTGCGGGTGGGTGTGGGGGTGGGTGTGGGGGTGCGTGCTGTGTCGAGGGATAGACGGCCGACCGGGCCGAAAGTAATCGCACGCGAGCGGATCTGTTCACCGAACTGTCTGTAACTACTAGTATGTACAGCCCCGACGACAGGAGGCCGGCCCCTCATGCCCCTCGTCCGCATAGACGCCTACGCCGCCGGCGACCCCGACCGCCTCCCCGCCCTCGGCCGTGCCGTCCACCAGGCCCTGACCGAGACCCTCGGCATCCCGCCCGACGACCACTTCCAGATCCTCACCGCCCACGACACCGCCGCCGGCACCCTCCGCTACGGCGGCTACCTCGGCGTCCCCCGCGACGCGGGCATCGCCTACGTCGCCATCACCCTCCGCGCGGGCCGCACACCCGAACAGAAGCGGTCCCTGTACCGCCGTATCGCCCAACTCGCCGACGCCCACGCCGGAGTCGAACCGCGCAACGTCTTCGTCACCCTCACCGAGAACGAACCGGCCGACTGGTCGCTCGGCCACGGCGAAGCGCAGTACGCCCCCGGCCCCACCTGACCGGCCCGCCCCGACGGGCCACCGGGCGTCGGGCCGGACGACCACCGGTGCCGGGCCCGCACGCCGCGGTGTGATGCCGTCCCGCCCGCCGCGTCACCGTCCCCACCAGGGGAGGGGGCGGGCGCTATGCCTGCACTGCGGAGTCGAAGCGGACGAAACCGGCGATGCGGGAGTGGAACGTCGGCTCACACTGCTCGCCGAGCGCCGCACGCACGCCCGCCGCCACATCGGCGTCCGGCTCGCCGAACACCTCGAAGCGCTCCACCCGGCAGTGCTTCATCACGTCCTGGATGTACGGGTCCGCCAGCTTCCAGTGGACGCGGACCGCTTCGGAGTCCCGGTACAGCTGGAAGCTGTGGGCGAGCATCCGCTCCTCGTCCACGAAGGTCTCCACCATCAGCTGCGGTCCGTGCCGCTCCGCGAACGCCACTGCACTGGCGATGGCGTCGCGGAAGCCCTCCAGGTGACCGTCCGTGATGCGCATGGTGTTCCGGAAGAGGAGGATCGTCGATTCCTGAGTGGTCATGACCCCGACCCTCGCTCCTCAACCGTGGTTGAGGTCAAGCCCGATGCCGGCGGCATCCCGGCTGTCGCGCGGGGCGGGCGTGCTGCCCCTTCAGGACTTGGGCGCCCCCGAGGAACCCCGCACCATCAGCTCCCCCCGCACCGTCGCCACCCCGCCCGGCGGCGGTTCCTCACGGCCCATGGCGATACGGCCCGCGCGGGCGCCCGCCTCGGCGAGGGGCAGGCGGACCGTCGTCAGGGACGGCACCGCGTCGATGCTGAAGGGCAGGTCGTCGAAGCCGGCGACGGAGACGTCCTCGGGGATGCGCAGGCCGGACTCGCGCAGGGCGGCGCAGGCGCCGAGGGCGACGGAGTCGTTCGCGGCGACCACCGCGGTCAGCGTGGGGTCGCGGCGCAGCAGCTCCAGGGTCGCCTCGTAGCCGGAGCGGCGGTCGTAGCGGCCGTGGACCGTCCAGCGGGGGTCCTCCTCGATGCCCGCCGCGGCGAGCGCCGCGCGGTGCCCCTCCAGACGGTGGCGGGTGGTGGTGCGCTCCTCGGGGCCGGCGATGTAGCCGAGGCGGCGGTGGCCGAGCCGGATCAGGTGTTCCGTCAGCTCCTTGCCGCCGCCGCGGTTGTCGAAGGTGAGGGCCACGGCGTCGGTGTCCGGCGCGGGCGGGCGCCCGCACAGCACGACCCGGGTCCCGGCGTCGCTGAGCTTGCGCAGCTTCGCCGCCACCGCCGACGCGTGCGGTTCGTTCTCCACGGCCCCGCCGGTCAGCACCACGGCGGCGGCCCGCTGGCGCTGCAGCAGCGTGAGGTAGGTCAGCTCGCGCTCGGGCGAGCCGCCGGTGTTGCAGACGACCGCCAGCCGCTCGCCGCCCGCGCGTCCGCCGGGCCCGCCGATCTCGGACTGGATCGCGCTCGCCATGATCCCGAAGAAGGGGTCGGCGATGTCGTTCACGAGGATGCCGACGAGGTCGGACGTCGCGGCGGCGAGCGCGCTCGCGGGGCCGTTGAGGACGTAGTCCAGCTCGTCGACCGCCTTCAGCACCCGCTCCCGGGTCGAGGCGGCCACGGGGTAGTTCCCGTTCAGCACGCGCGACACCGTCGCGGGCGAGACCTGGGCGCGGGCCGCCACGTCCGCCAGGGTCACCGTCATCTCGTCGTCCTCCGGTCGCGCGTCTCGCGCATGTCGCGCATCTGTCGTACCTCGTCGTACACCGCCGGCGTGGGGCGGGGGTGCCCGTTCGGCGGAGATCGCCCGCCGGTCTGCCCACCAGGTCACCCGTCGGTCACCCGTCGGTCGCCCACCAGGTCACCCGTCGGTCACCCGTCGGTCGCCCGTCAGGCTGGCCGTCCGACCCCCGGCGGCCCCCGTCACCCCGACTCTCCCACCACGTCGTCCTACACGGTGACCCGCCCGCTCACGGTTCCGTGCAGACGATAAGCCCGACCATAAGCCCGGCGGCCCCGCCTGTTCGCCCCCTCGAACGAACCGAGTGTGCACCGGTCTTGTCCGGACCCGTGCCGAGAGGCTAGCTTCTCCCTATAGAAAGCGCTTGCTGTACCGCTCACCAGTCACTGCCGGCACGGCCAGGGGGCGTACGCGGCGCGCACACCCGCGTACGACGCGTACGACGCCTAGGAAGGAACCGACGTGACACGCAAGACGGTGCGTATCGCCATGAACGGTGTGACGGGGCGGATGGGCTACCGCCAGCACCTCGTCCGCTCCCTCCTCGCCATCCGGGACCAGGGCGGCCTCGACCTGGGCGACGGCACCGTGCTGTGGCCCGAGCCGGTCCTGGTCGGCCGCCGCGAGCACGCGCTGAGGGCGCTCGCCGAGCGGCACGGCCTGGAGCACGTCTCCACCGACCTCGACGCCGTCCTCACCGACCCGGACACCGACATCTACTTCGACGCGCAGGTCACCTCCGCCCGCGAGGAGGCGATCAGGAAGGCGATCGCCGCCGGCAAGCACGTCTACACCGAGAAGCCCACCGCCACCGGCCTCGACGGCGCCCTGGAGCTGGCCCGCCTGGCCGCGCAGGCCGGCATCAAGCACGGCGTCGTCCAGGACAAGCTGTTCCTGCCGGGCCTGCTCAAGCTCAAGCGCCTCATCGACGGCGGCTTCTTCGGCCGGATCCTGTCCATCCGCGGCGAGTTCGGCTACTGGGTCTTCGAGGGCGACTGGCAGGCCGCCCAGCGCCCGTCGTGGAACTACCGCGCCGAGGACGGCGGCGGCATCGTCGTCGACATGTTCCCGCACTGGGAGTACGTGCTGCACGAGCTGTTCGGCCGGGTCACGTCCGTGCAGGCGCTCACCGCCACCCACATCCCGCAGCGCTGGGACGAGGAGGGCAAGCCGTACGACGCCACCGCCGACGACGCCGCCTACGGCATCTTCGAGCTGGAGGGCGGCGCCATCGCCCAGATCAACTCCTCCTGGGCGGTCCGCGTCAACCGCGACGAACTCGTCGAGTTCCAGGTCGACGGCACCGAGGGCTCCGCGGTGGCGGGCCTGCGCAACTGCCGCGTCCAGCACCGCAGCGCCACCCCCAAGCCGGTGTGGAACCCGGACATCCCCGCCACCGAGGTCTTCCGCGACCAGTGGCAGGAGATCCCGGACAACCAGGAGTTCGACAACGGCTTCAAGGCCCAGTGGGAGCTGTTCCTCAAGCACGTCTACGCCGATGCTCCCTACCACTGGGACCTGCTCGCCGGCGCCCGCGGCGTCCAGCTCGCCGAGCTGGGCCTGAAGTCCTCGGCGGAGGGCCGCCGTCTCGACGTACCGGAGATCTCCCTGTGACCATCAAGCTCCCCGACTTCCAGGGCGGCCTGCGCGCCTACGAGCCGCGCACCGACCCCCTCGCCGTCACCCCCGGCGCCCCCTTCACCTCCCGTACGGTCTTCTCCGCGGCGCACGTCGTCGCCGACCCGTACGCCGACGTCACCCCCGACTCCCCGGCCGCCGTCGACTGGGACGCCACCCTCGCCTTCCGCCGCCACCTGTGGTCCCACGGGCTCGGTGTCGCCGAGGCCATGGACACCGCCCAGCGCGGCATGGGCCTGGACTGGGCGGGCGCGGCCGAGCTGATCCGCCGGTCCGCCGCCGAGGCGAAGGCGGCGGGCGGCCGTGTCGCCTGCGGCGTCGGCACCGACCAGCTCCCCGCCGGCACCCTCGCCGAGGTCCGCGCCGCCTACGAGGAGCAGCTCGCGGTCGTCGAGGAGGCGGGCGCCCAGGCCATCGTCATGGCCTCCCGCGCCCTCGCGAAGGCCGCCTCCGGCCCCGAGGACTACCTGGAGATCTACGGCCACCTGCTCCGCCAGGCCGCCGAACCGGTGATCCTGCACTGGCTCGGCCCCATGTTCGACCCGGCGCTGGAGGGCTACTGGGGCTCGTCCGACCTGGACGCGGCCACCGACACCTTCCTGGAGGTGATCGCCGCCCACCCCGACAAGGTCGACGGCATCAAGGTGTCCCTCCTCGACGCCCAGCGCGAGATCGATCTGCGCCGCCGCCTCCCGCAGGGCGTGCGCTGCTACACCGGCGACGACTTCCACTACCCGGAGCTGATCGCGGGCGACGACCAGGGCTTCAGCCACGCCCTGCTCGGCATCTTCGACCCGCTGGGCCCGCTGGCGGCCGAGGCGGTCCGCGTCCTCGACACCGGGGACGTCACCGGCTTCCGGGGCCTGCTCGACCCCACCGTCGAGCTGTCCCGCCACCTCTTCCAGGCCCCCACCCGCTTCTACAAGACGGGCGTGGTCTTCCTGGCCTGGCTGGCCGGCCACCAGTCCCACTTCACCATGGTCGGCGGCCTCCAGTCGGCCCGCTCCCTGCCGCACTTCGCCCGCGCGTACGAACTCGCCGACGGCCTCGGCCTGTTCCCGGACCCGAAGCTGGCCGAGGAGCGGATGAAGACCCTGCTGGCGATGTACGGAGTGACCCAGTGACCGCGGACCTGACCCGCTTCTCCATCAACCAGATGACGGTGAAGCAGCTGTCCCTGCCGGAACTCGCGGAGGCCTGCGGGCACCTGGGCGTCCGCAACGTCGGCCTGTGGCGCGAACCCGTCCAGGCGTACGGCGTGGAGGCCACCGCGGAACTGGTCCGCGACGCGGGCCTGACGGTGACCACCCTGTGCCGCGGCGGCTTCCTCACGGCGACCGACCCGGCGGAGCGCGCCCGCGCGCTGGACGACAACCGCCGGGCCGTCGACGAGGCGGCGGCCCTCGGCACCGACACCCTCGTCCTGGTCTCCGGCGGCCTCCCGGTCGGCTCCAAGGACCTGCACGGCGCCCGCGAACGCATCGCCGACGCGCTCGCCGAACTCGGCCCCTACGCCGAGCGGCACGGCGTACGCCTGGCCATCGAGCCGCTGCACCCGATGTACGCCGCCGACCGCTGCGTCGTCTCGACCCTCACCCAGGCCCTCGACCTCGCCGAACGCTTCCCCGCCCACCAGGTCGGCGTCACCGTCGACACGTACCACCTGTGGTGGGACGACCGGGCCCCCGCCGAGATCGCCCGCGCGGGCGCCGCCGGCCGGATCCACACCTTCCAGCTCGCCGACTGGACCACCCCCCTGCCGGAGGGCGTCCTCAACGGGCGCGGCCAGATCGGCGACGGCGCGATCGACATGCGCGAGTGGAAGGGCTACGTCGAGGCGGCCGGCTACACCGGCGCCATCGAAGTGGAGCTGTTCAACGAGGCGTTGTGGGCGCGTGACGGGCGGGAGGTGCTGGCCGAGACCGCCGCGCGTTTCATCGAACACGTGATGGATGGAAAGCCTGAGGGAGCGATGTCCTCCGTGTGATGCTCGGAGGCATGGACACACAGCCGGGCACGGTCACCGCACTCTGGCGCTACCCCGTCAAGGCCATGCTCGGCCAACGCCTCCGCACCGCCGATCTCACCGCACGAGGGCTCGCGGGAGATCGGCGGCTGGCGTTGCTGGACCCGGACAGCGGCGAGTCCGTCACCGCACTCCTGCCCCGGCTCTACCAGACGGTCCTCGGCTGCGGCGCGGCCCTCGACGAGCAGGGCGGAGTCCGGATCACCCTGCCGGACGGCGCGGGCACCCACAGCACCGCCCCGGACGCCGACGCCGTGCTCTCGGCGTACCTCGGCCGGCCCGTCACCCTCGGCCCCGCCCCCGTGCCGGCCTCCCTCTTCCTGGGCGCCCCGGTGCACCTGATCACCACGGCGACCCTCGAACGGCTGGCCGCCGAGAACCCGCGCGGCCTCGCCGAACCGGAGCGCTACCGGCCCAACCTGCTGATCGACACCGGCGGCGACGGCTTCGCCGAGAACGACTGGATCGGCCGCGAACTGCGCGTCGGCGAGAAGGCCGTGCTGCGCGTGGTCGCCGGGACGCCCCGCTGCGCCATCCCGACCATGGCCCACGGCACCCTGCCCCGCGACCCGGAGGCGCTGCGCGTCATCCGCCGCACCAACGCCTTCCCCGCCGCCCCCGGCCGCGATCCGGAACCCATCGCGGGGGTCTACGCGGAGGTGGTCCGGCTCGGACCGGTCGCCGAGGGAGACCCCGTACGGCTCTGAAAAAAATCCCGGCCCCCGCGTGCAACCCTTCACCCACCTCGCCGGTCGTACGGTGCATCAGGACTTCTGGAGGGGGATCCGGGGGGATCACGGGGGATCACGGGGGATCACGGGGGATCACGGGGGTTCTGACGGAGGGGGCAAGCCGAGGGGGCCCGGTCGGTTCACGACCGGGCCCCCTCGAAGCGTCCGGGCATCCGCGGGACGGCGGCTCAGAAGAACACCCCGCACCGCAACAGCACGTTCGCGTACGGCCGCGCCTCCCCGGTCCGCACGACCAGCCGTGCGCCCGCCGCCAGCTCCTTCAGCCGCTCGTGCGGGACGAGCGTCAGCTCGGGGAAGCAGCCGGCCAGCAACTTTGCCGCCGGCGGATTGGCGGCCCGCACCTCCCTCGCCGCCGTCGCGCCCTCCACGACCAGCTCGTCCAGCAGGCCCTCCAGCACCTCGGCGAAGGACGGCACCCCCGCCCGGAAGGCCAGGTCCACCACCCGGGGGCCGTCGGGGACCGGCATACCGGCGTCGCAGACCAGCACCTCGTGGCCGTGGCCCAGTTCGGCCAGGGCACCGGCCAGATGCCGGTTCAGGATCCCGGCCTTCCTCACAGCGCCGCGACCTCCGCCGCCGTCGGGTACGACTCCTGCGCGCCCGCGCGGGTGACGGCCGCCGCGCCGACCCGGGCCGCGTACGCCGCCGCGTCCGCGAGCGACTCCCCGGACCCCAGCCGCCAGGCCAGCGCCGCCGTGAACGCGTCGCCCGCACCCGTCGTGTCCACCGCCTCGACCTTCACGGACGGCACCCGCGCCACTCCCTCCGCCGACGCCACCAGCGCACCCCGCGCGCCCAGAGTGACCACGACCGAACGGGGGCCCCTGGCGAGCAGCAGCCGCGCCCAGTCCTCGGGAACGTCGCCCACGCCCGTCTCGCCGAGCAGCACCCGCGCCTCGTGCTCGTTGACGATCAGCGGATCGCAAGCCGCCAGCACCTCCTGCGGCAGCGGGCGCGGCGGGGACGGGTTGAGCACGAAACGGGTGCCCGGCGGCAGCGTCCGCACGACCTCCAGAACCGTCTCCAGCGGGATCTCCAGCTGGACGGACACCACGCGGGAGGCGCGGAACAGTCCGCCGGCCGCGCGGACGTCGGCGGGCGTCAGCTTCCCGTTGGCGCCGGGCGACACCACGATGCTGTTGTCACCGGACGGGTCGACGGTGATCAGCGCGACGCCGGTCGGCGCGCCGCCCACCAGCACGCCCGCCGTGTCGACCCCGGCCGCCCGCTGCGCGTCGAGCAGCAGCCGGCCGTGCGCGTCGTCGCCGACCCGGGCCAGCAGCGCCGTACGGGCACCCAGCCGGGCCGCCGCGACGGCCTGGTTGGCGCCCTTGCCGCCCGGGTGCACCGCGAGGTCGGAGCCGAGCACCGTCTCGCCGGGGCCCGGCCGCCGCTCCACGCCGATCACCAGGTCGGCGTTGGCCGACCCCACGACCAGGAGGTCGTAGTCGTACATCAGTCGTCTCCCTGATAGCCGAACGGGGCGGGCGGTCCTGCGACCGCCCGCCCGGGTCCGTGTGTCAGCCGCCGAAGCCGGCCACGTTCTCCTTCGTGACCACCTTCACCGGCACCTTCACCATCTGCTCGGTCTTCTCGCCCTCGGCCGCCCGCAGCGCGTTGTCCACCGCGATCCGGCCCAGCTCCCTCGGCTGCTGCGCGACCGAGGCGTACAGCGTGCCCGCCTCGACCGCCTTGAGCCCGTCCGGCGTGCCGTCGAAGCCGACCACCTGCACCGACGTGCCGGCCTTCGCACCCAGCGCCTTGATCGCGCCGAGCGCCATCTCGTCGTTCTCGGCGAAGACGCCGTCGATGCCGGGGTGCGCCTGGAGCAGGTTCGTCATCACGTCCAGGCCCTTGGTGCGGTCGAAGTCGGCCGGCTGCCTGGCGACGACCCGGATGCCCGGGTACTCCTTCAGCCCGGCCGCGAAGCCCGCGCCGCGCTCACGGCTGGCGGACGTGCCCGGCTGGCCCTGGAGGACGACGATCGTGCCCTTGCCGCCCAGCTTCTCGGCGAGCGCCCGCGCGCCCAGCCTGCCGCCCTCGACGTTGTCGGAGGCGACCAGCGCCGCCGTGTCCGCCTTGTTGACGCCGCGGTCGACGCCCACCACGGGGATGTCCGCCTGGTTCGCCGCGCGTACCGAGGGGCCCGCCGCGTCCGAGTCGACCGGGTTGACGATGATCGAGCCGACGCCCTCGCTGGTGAAGTTCTGCACCTGGTTGGCCTGCTGCGAGGCGTCGTTCTGGGCGTCGGTGACCGTCAGGTCCACGCCCAGCTTCCGCGCCCGCTCCTCGGCGCCGGCGCGGATCTGCACGAAGAAGGGGTTGTTGAGGGTCGACAGGGACAGGCCGATCTTCTCCGTGCGCGCCGCCGGGGAGCCGCCGTGCAGGAGCGAGGTGGCGCCGACCACGGCTGCCGCCACCACGGCCGCGAGGAGGTACGTCACCGCCTGCCGGCCCTTGCCGCCGCTGCCGCCGCTCCCCGCGGTCACCGGCGTCGCCCCGGCCTTGCGCCGCACCGTGTCCAGCAACACCGCCAGCGCGATCACCACACCGATCACGACCTGCTGCCAGAACGCCGACACCGACAGCAGGTTGAGGCCGTTGCGCAGCACCGCCAGGATCAGCGCGCCGATCAGCGTGCCCGAGGCCTTGCCCGTGCCGCCCGCCAGCGAGGCGCCGCCGATGACGACCGCCGCGATGGCGTCCAGCTCGTAGCCCTGCGCGGCCTGCGGCTGCGCGGAGGAGAGCCGGGAGGCGAGCACGATGCCGGCCGCCGCCGCGAACAGCCCGGACAGGGCGTAGATCGCGAGCTTCTGCCGCTTCACCCGCAGCCCCGACAGCCGGGCCGCCTCCTCGTTGCCGCCGATCGCGTACATCGAGCGCCCGAGGTACGTCCGGCCCAGCACGAACGCCGTCAGCAGCCCCATCACGACCATCACCAGCACCGGCACCGGCAGCCAGCCGCCCAGCGTGTCCCCGAGGTGCGAGACGGACTCCGGGAAGGCGATGGGGGAGCCCTGCGAGATCACCAGGGACAGCCCGCGCGCCACCGACAGCATCGCGAGCGTGGCGATGAACGGCGGGAGTTTGCCGTACGAGATGAGGAAGCCGTTGAGCAGGCCGCAGACGATGCCGGTGGCGACCGCCAGGACCACGGCCAGCGCGACCGGGACGCCCTCGCTCGTGGCGCTCCAGGCGAGGACCGTCGCGGACAGCGCGGCGACCGAACCCACCGACAGGTCGATGCCCGCCGAGACGATGACGAAGGTGACGCCGAAGGCGAGGATCGCGGTGACCGCCGCCTGGACGCCGATGTTCAGCAGGTTGTCCGTCGTAAGGAAGTCACCGGACAGCGCGGACAGGGCGACGACGAGGACGATCAGCGCGGTGAGCGCGCCGTTGTCGAGCAGGAGGCGGCGCAGGCCGCCGGGGGCGGAGGCGCCGCCCGCGCCCGGTGTGCTCTTGAGCGTGTCAGTGGCCACGGGAGGCCTCCGTTTCCGTGGAAGTGGCGGGGGTGCCGGTGGGGGTGCCGACGGCGAGCGCCATGACGGCGTCCTGGGTGGCTTGTCCGGCGGGGAGTTCACCGGCGATCCGGCCCTGGGCCATGACCAGGACGCGGTCGCTCATCCCCAGGACCTCCGGCAGATCACTGGAGATCATCAGGACGGCGGCGCCGGAGGCCGTCAGCTCGTTGATCAGCTGGTAGATCTCGACCTTGGCGCCGACGTCGATCCCGCGCGTCGGCTCGTCGAGGATCAGCACCCTGGTGTCGGCGAGCAGCCACTTGCCGATGACGACCTTCTGCTGGTTGCCGCCGGACAGCGTGCGCACGTGCTGCCCGAGGCCCGCCATGCGCACGCCGAGCTGCCGGGCGATCCGCTCGGCGGCCGAGCGCTGCCCCTTGAGGTCGACGAGCCCCGCGCGAGTGGCCTTGCGCAGGGTGACCAGCCCCAGGTTCTCCTCGACGGAGGCGTCCAGCACCAGCCCCTGCCCCTTGCGGTCCTCGGGCACGAGCCCGATGCCGGCCGCCATGGCGGCGTTCACGTCGTGCCGCCGCAGCCGCGTGCCCGCGACCTTCACCGCGCCCTCGTCGTAGGGGTCGGCCCCGAACACGGCCCGGACGACCTCGGTACGACCGGCGCCCACCAGCCCCGCGACGCCGACGACCTCACCGGCCCGCACCTCGAAGCTGACGTCGTGGAAGACACCGTCGCGGGTGAGCCCTTCCACCGACAGCAGCGCGGGCCCGGTCTCCGTGCGCTCCCGCGGGTACTGCTGCTCGATGGACCGTCCCACCATGAGCCGTACCAGCTCGTCCTCGGGGGTGGAGGCGGGCACCTCGCCCACACTGCGTCCGTCCCGGATGACGGTCACCCGGTCCCCGAGGGCGGCGATCTCCTCCAGGTGGTGGGTGATGAAGACGACGCCGACCCCGTCCGCGCGCAGGGAGCGCACGATGGCGAACAGCTTCTCGACCTCTTCGCTCGTCAGCACGGCCGTCGGCTCGTCCATGATCAGCACGCGGGCGTCCAGGCTGAGCGCCTTCGCGATCTCGACCATTTGGAGCCGGGCGATGCCGAGTTCACGGACCCGCGCGCGGGGGGACACGTCGACGCCGACGCGCTCCAGCAGCACGGCGGCCTCGGCCTCCATCCGCTTGCGGTCGATCATCCCGAAGCGCCGCGGCTGACGCCCGAGGAAGATGTTCTCGGCGACGGTCAGATCGGGGACGAGGTTGAACTCCTGGTAGATGGTGGCGATCCCGAGCCGCTCGGAGTCCTGCGCACCGTTGATGCGCACCTCCTCGCCGCCGACCAGGATCCGCCCGGCGTCGGGCCGGTAGGCGCCGGAGAGCATCTTGATGAGGGTGCTCTTGCCGGCGCCGTTCTCGCCGAGCAGCACGTGCACCTCGCCCCGGCGCAGCGCGAAGTCGACGCCGTCCAGCGCGACCACGCCCGGGAAGGCCTTGCGGATGCCCTCGATGCGCAGCAGTTCGTCCGGGTCGCTCACGGCGTGCTCCTGTCGTTCTCGGATGCCTCGGATGCCTCGGGGGTCCCGGGCGTCTCGCCGCACGAGCGGCGCACGACGAGCCGGGCGGGCAGCGTCACGGACCGCGGGGCACGCCCCTCGATCCGGTCCACCAGGGCCCGTACGGCGGCCCGGCCCAGCTCGCCCGTGGGCTGGGCGATCGCGGTGACCGGCGGATCGGTGTGCACGAACCACGGGATGTCGTCGAACGCGGCGAGCCCGATGTCCTGGGGCACCCGCAGCCCGCGCGCCCGGACGGCGTCCAGGGCGCCGAGCGCCATCAGGTTGTCGGCGGCGAAGACGACCTCGGGCGGCTCGGGCAGGTCGAGGAACCCCTCGGTGACGCGCCGCCCGCTCTCGGCCTGGAAGTCGCCCTGGCCGATGTACGTGGCGGGCAGCGGCAGCCCGTACTCCGCCAGGGCCTCCCGGAAGGCGGCCACGCGCTCACTGCCGGTGGTGGTCGCCGCGGGGCCCGCGATGATGGCGAGCCGCCGGTGCCCGAGCCCGTACAGATGCGCGACGAGATCCCGCACGGCACCCCGCCCGTCCGCGCGCACCACGGGCACGTCCACACCGGGAATCCACCGGTCGACGAACACCATGGGCGTCCCGGCCCGCGCGGCGTCCAGCATCAACGGCGACCCGCCGTCGGTGGGGGACACGAGAAGCCCGTCGATGCGCCGGTCGAGCAGCGTCCGCACGTGATGGTCCTGGAGGTCGGGCCGCTCGTCGGCGTTGCCGATGATGACGCTGTAGCCGAGCGCGCGGGCCTCCTCCTCGACGGAGCGGGCCAGCTCGGTGAAGTAAGGATTCAGCACGTCGCTGATGACCAGGCCCAGGGTGCGGGTCTGGTCCGTCCGCAAGGACCGGGCGACGGCGTTCGGCCGGTACCCCAGCGCCTCGACGGCGGCCAGCACGCGCGCGCGGGTCTCGGCGCTCACGGACGGGTGCTCGTTCAGCACCCGCGAGACCGTGGCGGCGGAGACACCGGCCTCGGCGGCGACGTCCTTGATGCTCGCCATCGCCTGCTCCCACCTCCTCGTGAAAGCTCATGGAATCGATTACATCGACCTGCACGGAGGAGTGAAATCGATTCCACGCCCCCTGTTCAACCCCTCGGCGGGAGGCCGAGACCACATCGTGATGAACGCCGCTCAGATGAGCACGCGCGAAGTGCGCAGGGGGAGGCCGGGACGAGATCCCCGTCGCACTCGAAGGCGACGGCGTCGAACTGCGCCTGAAGCCGATCGGCGGCGGCCTGTCCGTCGGCTACCTCACCCTCCCCCGGGGCACGGACATGGGCCCCGCCCTCAAGGGCCTGCCCGACGACGCCTGCCAGTGCCCGCACTGGGGCTACGTCCTCAAGGGCGGCATCCGCATGCGCACGGCCGAGGGCGAGCAGACCTACGAGGAGGGCCAGGCGTACTACTGGTCACCGGGCCACGTCCCACTGATCGAGGAGGACACGGAACTGGTCGAGTTCTCCCCGACGGAGGAGTTCGAGAAGGTCATCGACCACGTGGTGTCCCAGGCCGGTGCCTGAGCCCCGGACGACTGCGAAGGTGACCGTGGGCCGCTGAGTGCCCACGGTCACCCGGTTACTCCGCTGTGAACAGCTCCGCCGCGTCCGCGGCGTGTACGGCTCGCTGGGCCCAGACCTGCAACTGGTCGAGGTCCGTGCAGGCGGCGACCCGTTCCCGGACGGCGTCGGGCACCGGGATGCCGCGCCACTCCAGGATGTGGAGCACCATCTGCCGCTGAGCCTCGATACGGCCCTCTTCCCGGCCCTCTTCGCGTCCTTCCTCGCGCACCTGCTCGGCCAGCGGGTGGCGCCAGAAGTACTGGATTGCCGTCATCAGGTCCCTCCACATCTGCTTCGCCTGGGGGTCGGCCAGGCACGAGTCGACGAACTGCACGAAGACCGCGGCACTGTCGGAGTCGATGGTCCGCAGGGCGGAAGCCAGGGATTCCAGTATGGCCGGGGCCTGCGGGCCACGCCCGTGTGTCATGGCCGAGAGCACCGCAAGGGGTACGTCCCGCTCGGCCTGCCGCTCGTCCGCGATCACCGGCACGTTGTCCGGGCCCAGCACGAGCGGCCGTACGGTCAGCGAGTTCCAGCCTGGGAAGCCGAACCGGATGGGCTGCGAAGCCCACTTCGCCGTGGCGCTGCTCTGGGTGATGACGATGAGTACCGGTTCACACCGGTACTTCTCGTAGAGGTAGGACAGGTAGTAGGGCCAGCTGCCCCGTTTGCGCTCGTCCGCCTTCCCCTGTGACTCGACCACGAGCAGGTAAGTGCCCTCGTCCGTCTCCGCCCGCAGCAGCGTGTCGACCCGGCGTTCGACCGGTTCGATCTCCGTCAGGTCCACGTTCAGCGCGGCGATCTCCCGAGGCTCGGGAAAGGGGACGTGCAGCACCCGCTGTAACGCCCGCGTCAGCAAGGCCGGGTCCTTCTGGAAGATCCGGTGCAGCGCCTCGTGCGACGATCCCACCACTACGCGGCCTCCAGCTCGCACCACACGTACTTTCCCCGGTTGCCGAATCTGGACAACGGCTGCCACCCCCACAGGTCCGAGCAGGCCCGCACCAGCGCGAGCCCTCGCCCTTCCTCCAACTCGGTCGCCCGCTCGAAGGTGACGGGCGGCTCGGGTGGCTCGGGGTCCGCGTCCCACGCCCCGATCCGCAGCGTGCGGGGCGGCGACCACCGCACCCGCAGCGCGGCCGGCCCCTTGGTGTGCCGTACGGCGTTGGAGACCAGCTCGGCGGCCAGCAGTTCGGCGACGTCGACGAGGCTGATCAGGCCGTGCATGGTGAGGATCAGGCGCAGGGTGCGGCGGCTGATGGTGACGGCGCGGAGGTCGTTGGGGATGTAGAGGGAGTACTCCCAGGCTTCGTTTCCGGGCATGCGTCAACTCCGTTGGGTCAGGTGGGAGTCATGTCGGGGGCGAGCGGTGTCGTTGCCGCAGCCGTCACGGCAGGACGGAGTGGTGTGCTTCCGGTGCCCCAGTGTTTCGCACTGTGTGCGTCACGTCACTGACGGTAGACCTGTATTTATAGGTCAAGCAAGCCGGTCGCGTAATCTGACGCCCGAAAGGGTCGCG
Organism: Streptomyces sp. NPDC052687; assembly: GCF_040678395.1. Classification (NCBI taxonomy): domain Bacteria; kingdom Bacillati; phylum Actinomycetota; class Actinomycetes; order Kitasatosporales; family Streptomycetaceae; genus Streptomyces; species Streptomyces sp. NPDC052687. The sequence goes on from NZ_JBFATR010000007.1 coordinate 120,633, forward strand.
CTCACGGGCGCGTTGAGCCGAGGAGCGGTGTATGGCGGGGTTGAGGCGCGAACCGACGGCACGCCAGATTCGCTTGGGCGCCGAGCTGCGCAAGCTTCGCAACGCGGCCGGCCTCACGGGGCGCGAGGCGGCGGCTGCTCTCGGGGTGAGTTCTGCTCAGATCAACCAGATCGAGTCCGGTCTCAGTGGAGTGAGCGAGAAGCGCCTGCGCCATATGGCGGCCAGATACGGCTGTTCCGACGCCGAGTTGGTCGAAGCGCTCGTGGTCATGGCGACCAGGCGTTGCCGTGGCTGGTGGGCGGAGGAGCGAGGCCGCCTGCCCACACCCTTCCTGGACCTGGCAGAGCTGGAGTATCACGCAACCTTCCGCAGGGACGTGGACTTCCTGCACGTTCCCGGCCTCCTGCAGACCGAGGAGTACGCTCACGCGCTCTTTTCGTACGTGAACCCGGAGTTCCCGGAGAGCGAGGTCGAGCGCTGGGTCGAGCACCGTATGAGGCGTCGCGTCATCCTCGAGCGCCCGGACCCGATCCCGTACGAGGCGATCATCCATGAGGCGGCGCTGCGCATCCGGGTCGGAGACCGGACGGCGGCCCGTGCTCAGCTCATGCGAGTACTCGAACTGTCCGAAGCCGACCACGTCACCGTGCGTGTGATCCCCTTCGACCTGGACGACTTCGCGGGAGCCGGAAGCGCCATGGTGTACGCCGGTGGTTCGGTCCCCAAGCTGGACACCGTGGTGCGCGACGGCCCCAACGGCCCCCACTTCATCGACGCCGAGGCTCAACTCGACCGATACCGAACGCTTTTCCGTAGGGTGGAGGCGGTATCACTCGAACCCGAACGGTCACGCGATTTCATCCGTGGGCTGGCGAAGGAGCTGTGAGGAGCATGTCCACCCCCTCTGCCTGGCGGAAGTCGTCTTACTCCGGCGGCGGTCAGGGCGACGCCTGTATTGAGATCGCCCATCGCCACCCCCTCATAGCCATCCGTGACTCCAAGGCTCCGGAGAGAGCCCGCCTGACCTTCCCGGTCGATGCCTTCACGACGTTCGTCGAGGCCCTCAAGGAGCCGGCGAAGGAGCTGTGAGGCCCCATGGACAACTGGCGCAAGTCGTCCTACTCCGGCTCCGGCGACGGCAACGCTTGCGTGGAGATTGCGAACTCGGACACCCGCGTTGCCGTCCGAGACTCGAAAGCCCCGGCGGCAGCCCACCTCACCTTCGCCGTCGACGCCTTCGCCGGCTTCCTCGCGGCGCTCAAAGGGGAGCCGCACCCCCACCCCCACCCCTGACGGCCACCCGCTGTCACACCCCCCGGGTACCGTCGGATCATGCCCAACCAGACGGCTGCCCCGCAGGGAGAGCGGCGACTCGCCGTTCTCGAAGGTGTGCTGGAGCGGATCACGTACGCCAATGAGGAGAACGGCTACACGGTCGCCCGCGTCGACACGGGCAGAGGCGGCGGAGACCTGCTCACGGTCGTCGGCGCGCTGCTCGGTGCGCAGGTGGGGGAGTCCCTGCGGATGGAGGGGCGCTGGGGGTCACACCCCCAGTACGGCAAGCAGTTCCACGTGGAGAACTACACCACCGTCCTGCCGGCCACGGTCCAGGGCATCCGCCGGTATCTGGGGTCCGGGCTGGTCAAGGGCATCGGCCCCGTCTTCGCGGACCGGATCACGCAGCACTTCGGGACCGACACCCTGAGGATCATCGAGGAGGAGCCGAAGCGGCTCATCGAGGTCCCCGGGCTGGGGCCCAAGCGGACGAAGAAGATCGCCGACGCCTGGGAGGAGCAGAAGGCGATCAAGGAGGTGATGCTGTTCCTCCAGACCGTGGAGGTCTCCACCTCCATCGCCGTGCGGATCTACAAGAAGTACGGCGACGCGTCCATCGCGGTCGTGAAGAACCAGCCGTACCGCCTCGCCGCCGACGTCTGGGGCATCGGCTTCCTCACCGCCGACAAGATCGCCCAGTCCGTCGGCATCCCGCACGACAGCCCGGAGCGGGTCAAGGCGGGACTCCAGTACGCGCTGTCGCAGTCCGCCGACCAGGGGCACTGCTACCTCCCGGAGGAGCGGCTGATCGCGGACGCGGTCAAGCTGCTCCAGGTGGACACCGGGCTCGTCATCGAGTGCCTGGCCGAGCTGGCCCGGCCGCCGGAGGACGGTGGCGATCCGGGGGTCGTACGGGAGAAGGTGCCCGGCCCGGAGGGCGACGGCGACGAGCCCGTCACCGCCGTCTACCTCGTCCCCTTCCACCGCGCCGAAGTCGCCCTCGCCGCCCAGCTGCAGCGCCTCCTGCGCACCGAGCAGGACCGGATGCCCGGCTTCCGGGACGTCGACTGGGACAAGGCCCTCGGCTGGCTGAGGACCCGTACGGGCGCCGACCTCGCGCCCGAGCAGGAGGCCGCCGTCAAGCTGGCGTTGACCCAGAAGGTCGCCGTGCTCACCGGCGGGCCCGGCTGCGGCAAGTCGTTCACCGTGCGGTCCATCGTGGAGCTGGCCCGCGCCAAGCGGGCCAAGGTGCTGCTCGCCGCCCCGACCGGCCGCGCGGCGAAACGGCTCGCCGAGCTGACCGGCGCGGAGGCCTCCACCGTCCACCGGCTGCTGGAGCTGAAGCCCGGCGGGGACGCGGCGTACGACAGGGACCGCCCCCTCGACGCCGACCTCGTCGTCGTGGACGAGGCGTCCATGCTGGACCTCCTCCTCGCCAACAAGCTGGTCAAGGCCGTTCCCCCCGGTGCCCACCTGCTGTTCGTCGGGGACGTCGACCAGCTCCCCAGCGTCGGCGCGGGCGAGGTGCTGCGCGATCTGCTCGCCGACGGCAGCCCGCTGCCCGCCGTACGGCTCACCCGCGTCTTCCGCCAGGCCCAGCAGTCCGGCGTCGTCACCAACGCCCACCGCATCAACGCCGGACAGCACCCCCTCACCGACGGCCTGAAGGACTTCTTCCTGTTCGTCGAGGACGACACCGAGGCCGCCGGACGGCTCGCCGTGGACGTCGCGGCCCGCCGTATCCCGGCCAGGTTCGGGCTCGACCCGCGCCGCGACGTGCAGGTGCTCGCCCCGATGCACCGGGGACCGGCCGGCGCGGGCACCCTCAACGGGCTCCTCCAGCAGGCCATCACGCCGGGCCGGCCGGATCTGCCGGAAAAGAGGTTCGGCGGACGCGTTTTCCGGGTCGGCGACAAGGTCACACAGATCCGCAACAACTACGAAAAAGGGAAGAACGGTGTCTTCAACGGCACCGTGGGCGTGGTCACCGCGCTCGACCCGGTCGACCAGCGCCTGACGGTGCTCACGGACGAGGACGAGGAGGTGCCGTACGACTTCGACGAGCTGGACGAGCTGGCGCACGCCTACGCGGTGACCATCCACCGCTCGCAGGGCAGCGAGTACCCGGCCGTGGTGATCCCGGTCACCACCGGCGCCTGGATGATGCTCCAGCGCAATCTCCTCTACACGGCGGTCACCCGCGCCAAGCGGCTCGTCGTCCTGGTCGGCTCGCGCAAGGCGATCGGGCAGGCGGTGCGCACGGTGTCGGCCGGACGGCGCTGCACGGCGCTGGACTTCCGGCTCTCCGGAGGCCGGCCGGCGGCGTGAGGTCGGGGCGTCCCGGGGCGGTGTCCGTGAGCGCGACGGAAGAATGATCGATCAAACGAGTCGTAAACGTCACACAGCCCTTCCGGAAGGGGAATCAAGGGGGCAGGATGAGCAAGTTGGCGGCACTGAGTGCCGCCGATAAGCCCAATGGTCGACCCCGAGTGCACTCTCCTGAGCCAAATGGGGGATGGTAGAGACAGTCAGGGCACCTCGAAGATGAGGCACTACGTCGGTGAGGGAAGACGTGAGCGACAACTCTGTAGTACTGCGGTACGACGGTAACGAGTACACCTACCCGGTGATCGACAGCACCGTCGGGGACAAGGGCTTCGACATCGGCAAGCTCCGCGCCCAGACCGGGCTCGTGACCCTGGACAGCGGTTACGGCAACACCGCCGCCTATAAATCCGCCATCACCTACCTCGACGGCGAGCAGGGCATCCTCCGGTACCGCGGCTACCCGATCGAGCAGCTGGCCGAGCGCTCCACCTTCCTGGAGGTGGCCTACCTGCTGATCAACGGTGAACTGCCGACCGTCGACCAGCTCGCCGCGTTCAAGGACGACATCACCCGGCACACCCTGCTGCACGAGGACGTCAAGAACTTCTACCGCGGCTTCCCGCGGGACGCCCACCCGATGGCGATGCTGTCCTCGGTGGTCTCCGCGCTGTCCACCTTCTACCAGGACAGCCACAACCCGTTCGACGAGCAGCAGCGCAACCTCTCCACGATCCGGCTGCTCGCCAAGCTCCCGACGATCGCGGCGTACGCGTACAAGAAGTCGGTCGGCCACCCGTTCGTCTACCCGCGCAACGACCTGGGCTACGTGGAGAACTTCCTCCGCATGACCTTCTCGGTCCCGGCGCAGGAGTACGAGCTGGACCCGATCGTGGTCTCGGCGCTGGACAAGCTGCTGATCCTGCACGCCGACCACGAGCAGAACTGTTCGACCTCCACGGTCCGCCTCGTCGGCTCCTCGCAGGCGAACATGTTCGCGTCGATCTCCGCCGGCATCAACGCGCTGTGGGGCCCGCTGCACGGCGGTGCCAACCAGTCGGTGCTGGAGATGCTGGAGGGCATCCGCGACGCGGGCGGCGACGTCGACTCCTTCATCCGCAAGGTGAAGAACAAGGAGGACGGCGTCCGCCTGATGGGCTTCGGCCACCGGGTCTACAAGAACTTCGACCCGCGCGCCAAGATCATCAAGGCCGCCGCGCACGATGTGCTGTCCGCGCTCGGCAAGACCGACGAGCTGCTGGACATCGCGCTGAAGCTGGAGGAGCACGCGCTCTCCGACGACTACTTCACCGAGCGCAAGCTCTACCCGAACGTCGACTTCTACACCGGCCTGATCTACCGGGCCATGGGCTTCCCGACCGAGATGTTCACGGTCCTCTTCGCCCTCGGCCGCCTGCCGGGCTGGATCGCCCAGTGGCACGAGATGATCAAGGAGCCGGGCTCCCGCATCGGCCGCCCGCGTCAGATCTACACGGGCGTCGTCGAGCGCGACTTCGTCCCGGTCGAGGAGCGCTAGCCGCTGCCGCTGAGCCCAGCGGTCTCCAGGCCCCGTACCCGCAGGGTGCGGGGCCTACCTGTGCGCGCGGACAGGCGTACGGGCGCGGGCGGAGCGGCGGAGCGGCCGGGCGGCAGGGTGGCAGGGTGGCAGGGTGGCGGGGTGGCGGGGAAAAGCGGAAGGCGCCCCGGTGCACCGGTCCCCCCACGGGCCGGCGACCAGGGCGCCTTCCCATGTCCCGGTGCGGATTCCCCCCACGGGATCCGGCCGGGCGTCTGAGAGACCAGCGCCTGAATCGCTGTGAGCACAATGAGCAAAACTCACCGCACTCGGGTGTTGCGTGTTCACCTGTGATGTGCTGACTGCGGTCTGCCGGGACAGCGCACGCTGGGAGGGCCGCTCAAAGCTTCCCGGTGTACGTGCCCCGGCAACGCATCTCCGGAGAGGTCCCCCAAGACATCCCCGGATGCCAGTCGACGCCCCCCAAGACGCCTTCTGACATCGCCAACTTAGACCTTCGAACCCCTTCGATGGTTACGTTCACATCACTGTGATCTGCGTCTCTTGCATATGTCCCAAAAGATGCACAAGAGGCCCGATACGGCGAACGGGGCTCAAGCGTAAGGATGATGCGCGAGCCTTGTGAAGAGCTTATGTGAGGCTTGCGCCGGATTGAAGGGGGGTCTCGCGGAACGTCCGCAACCGCAAGCTGTTCGTGACCACGAAGACCGAGGAGAACGCCATCGCCGCCCCCGCGATCATCGGGTTCAGCAGCCCCGCCGCGGCCAGCGGCAACGCGGCGACGTTGTAGCCGAACGCCCAGACGAGGTTGCCCTTGATGGTGGCGAGGGTGCGGCGGGAGAGCCGGATGGCGTCCGCCGCGACCCGCAGGTCCCCGCGCACGAGCGTCAGGTCGCCGGCCTCGATCGCCGCGTCCGTCCCGGTGCCCAGGGCGAGCCCGAGGTCGGCCCGGGCGAGCGCGGCCGCGTCGTTGACGCCGTCGCCGACCATCGCGACCGTACGGCCCTCGGCCTGGAGCCGCTCGACGACCGCCACCTTGTCCTCGGGCAGCACCTCGGCGATCACCTCGTCGATGCCGACCTCGGCGGCCACCGCCTCGGCGACCGTCCGGTTGTCACCGGTCAGCAGCACCGGCGTGAGCCCGAGGGCGCGCAGTTCGCGCACCGCCTCCGCGCTGGTCTCCTTCACGGCGTCCGCGACCGCGAGCACCCCGCGCGCGGCCCCGTCCCAGCCCACCACGACGGCCGTACGGCCCGCGCGCTCGGCCCGCTCGCGGGCCGCGGCCAGCTCCGGGGGCAGGGTGTCGAAGAGGCGGCCCACGGCCACCTCGTGGCCCTCCACGCGCCCGCGTACGCCCCTGCCGGGCACGTTCTCGAACCGCTCGGCCTCCGGCAGCTCCCCGGCCCTCTCCGCGGCACCCGCGGCCACCGCGCGGGCGACGGGGTGCTCGGAGGCGTGCTCCAGGGCGCCCGCGAGCCGCAGCACCTGCTTCTCGTCGGTGCCCTCGGCGGCGTACACCTCCTGGAGGGTCATCCGGCCGGTCGTCACTGTGCCGGTCTTGTCGAGGACGACGGTGTCGATCCGGTGGGTGGACTCCAGGACCTCGGGGCCCTTGATGAGGATGCCGAGCTGGGCGCCGCGCCCGGTGCCGACGAGCAGCGCGGTCGGCGTGGCCAGGCCCAGCGCGCACGGGCAGGCGATGATCAGCACGGCGACGGCGGCGGTGAACGCGGCCACGGTGTCGCCGGTGGCGCCCAGCCAGCCGCCGAAGGTGACGGCCGCGATCAGCAGCACCACGGGCACGAAGACCGCGGCGACCCGGTCGGCGAGCCGCTGCACCCGCGCCTTGCCGTTCTGCGCGTCCTCGACCAGCTTGGCCATCCGGGCCAGCCGGGTGTCGGCGCCGACCCGGGTGGCCTCCACGACCAGGCGGCCGGCGGCGTTCACGGTCGCGCCGGTGACGGTGTCCCCGACGATCACGTCCACCGGCACGGACTCGCCGGTCAGCATGGAGACGTCCACCGCGGAACTGCCCTCGACCACGGTGCCGTCGGTGGCGATCTTCTCCCCGGGCCGTACGACGAACCGGTCGCCCACCGCCAGCTGCCCGACCGGGATCCGCACCTCGCGCCCCGCGCGCAGCACGGCCACGTCCTTGGCGCCCAGCTCCATCAGGGCGCGCAGCGCGGCGCCCGCGCGGCGCTTGGCACGGGCCTCCAGAAAGCGGCCGAGCAGCAGGAACGCGGTGACGCCGGCGGCGACCTCCAGGTAGATGGCGGAGGTGCCGTCGGCGCGGCTGACGGTGAGGTCGAAGCCGTGCCGCATGCCGGGCATGCCCGCGTCGCCGAAGAACAGCGCCCACACGGACCAGCCGAACGCGGCCAGCGTGCCGACCGACACCAGGGTGTCCATGGTGGAGGCGGCGTGCCGCGCGTTGGTCCAGGCGGCCCGGTGGAAGGGCAGCCCGCCCCAGACGACGACGGGCGCGGCGAGCGTGAGGGAGAGCCACTGCCAGTTGTCGAACTGGAGGGCGGGGATCATCGCGAGCAGCACGACGGGGACGGCGAGGACGGCGGAGACGACGAGCCGTCGCCGCAGGGCGGCGGGGTGCGGGTCCGCCGCGGCCGGGTCCTCGGGCCGTATGTCCTCGGTCGCGGGGGCCGGGGCGGGCGGCGGGGATTCCTTGGCGGTGTAGCCGGTCCTCTCGACGGTGGCGATCAGGTCGGCGACCTCGGTCCCGGCGGGGTAGGTGACCTTGGCCTTCTCGGTGGCGAAGTTCACCGTGGCGGTGACCCCGTCCATCCGGTTGAGCTTCTTCTCGACGCGGGCGGCGCAGGCCGCGCAGGTCATGCCGCCGATCAGCAGCTCGACCTGGGAGGTCGCGGGCGCGTCCACGGGTGCGCCCGTGGGGGTGTCGGCGGGTGTGTCGGCGGGGGTGTCAGTGGTGGTCATGTCCGGGCTCCAGACGACGGACCGGACCGTACGCCACCATTGTCGGTGGTGTACGGCCCGGTGTCGGCGGTCGTGGCTTCGCTGCGGCTCAGGCGCGGCCGACCAGCTCGTAGCCGGCCTCGTCGACGGCCGCGCGCACGGCCTCCTCGTCCAGCGGCGCTTCGGAGACGACGGTGACCTCGCCCTTGGCGGCGACGGCCTGCACCGACGTCACGCCGGGGAGCTGGCCGAGTTCGGCGGAGACCGAGCCCTCGCAGTGTCCGCAGCTCATGCCGGTCACCTTGTAGACGGTGGTGACGGAACCCTGGGTGTCGGTCTGGGCGCTCATGTCGTTACTCCTCGTCGAGGCGTATGGGGTCGCGGGGGCCCATGGGGGCCTCACCACACTCCACACTATACCCCTAGGGGGTATTTCTCCAAGAGGCGCCCGCCCGAGCGGCCCGCCGTGTCGCCGGCCCGCCCGGTTACCGTTCCCCGGCGAGGGACGACGGACGGGGCGGGAAGGCGAGGGGCGTATGCGCGCGGTGGTGTTCGAGCGGTACGGAGAGCGGCCCGAGGTGCGGGAGGTCGCGGACCCGCGGCCGGCGGAGCACGGGGTGGTGGTGCGGGTGGAGGCCACCGGGCTGTGCCGCAGCGACTGGCACGGCTGGCAGGGCCACGACCCCGACATCACCCTCCCGCACGTCCCCGGCCACGAACTGGCCGGAGTCGTCGAGGTGACCGGCGCCCGGGTGGCCCGCGTGCGGCCCGGCGACCGCGTCACCGTGCCCTTCGTCTGCGCCTGCGGCACCTGCCCGGCCTGCGCGGCGGGCGATCAGCAGGTGTGCGAGCGGCAGACCCAGCCGGGCTTCACCCACTGGGGCTCCTTCGCGCAGTACGTCGCCCTCGACCACGCCGACGTGAACCTCGTGCCGCTGCCGCGGGAGCTGTCCTTCGCCACCGCCCGCCTCACTGGGCTGCCGGTTCGCCACCGCCTTCCGGGCGGTGGTACGGCAGGGGCGGGTGGCGGCGGGCGAGTGGGTCGCCGTGCACGGGTGCGGGGGAGTGGGACTCTCGGCGGTGATGATCGCGGCGGCGGCCGGGGCGCGCGTGGTCGCGGTGGACATCTCGCCGCGCGCCCTCGACCTGGCCCGCGCGTTCGGCGCCGCCGCGTGCGTGGACGGGGCGCGGGTCGCCGACACCGCCGAGGCGGTCCGCGAGGTGACCGGCGGCGGCGCCCATCTCTCCCTCGACGCCCTCGGCTCGCCCGCCACCTGCGCCGCCTCCGTGAACGGACTGCGCCGCCGCGGCCGGCACGTCCAGGTCGGGCTGTTGCCCTCGCCGGACGGGACGACGCCCGTCCCGATGGCCCGCGCGGTGGCCCTCGAACTGGAACTCCTCGGCAGTCACGGCATGGCCGCCCACGCCTACCCGCCCCTGCTGGAGCTCGTCCGCACCGGCGCCCTGCGCCCCGACCTGCTCGTCACCTCGACGATCCCGCTGGCCGGCGCCCCGGACGCGCTCGCCGCGCTGGGCACGGCGCCCGGGTCGGGGGTGACGGTCATCGAACCGTGGAGCTGAGCGCGGCCCGCTCGCCGCGCTCGCCGGCCGGCGCGGGCGCCGGGGTCAGTCCTGCCCCCGCCTGCGGTTGCCCGGACGGGACGCGACCCAGGCCCGGACGGTGTCCGCGTACCAGTACGGCTTGCCGCCCTCGACATGGTCGGGCGGCGGCAGCAGACCGTGCTTGCGGTACGAGCGGACGGTGTCCGGCTGGACGCGGATGTGCGCCGCGATGTCCTTGTAGGACCAGAGCCTTCGGTCGGTCACGAGTTGCACCTCCCCGCGCGCGCCACGGCGGCGGCCTGGGGGTGGCCGTCGGGGGAGCCGGACGCTGCGCTGGCGATCACCAAGCCTGTGCCTCGTCAACGGCGCTGAGTGACGAGGGTGAGGGGCTGTCGTCCGCGTGTGACCCGGGCTCCGCGCGGGCGGGACATCCGTGACACAGGGGTGGTGTTTGTGACGAAGGTGCTGCAGAGGCGCGCGGGGTTCTCTGGCGCGGCGCGTTGACAGCGGGGCGGCGGCCCCGGTTCCGGGCTGTGGCGCGTCCCGTCACGGCTGCTGCCGTCCCCGTCCCACCGACCGGACGTATCTGGTCCGAATGTCTGGACAAACTATTGACAGGGTCGGCCGGCCGCGACTAGAAACCCTCACAGAGCCGCGACGGAGCGAGCGACGCGAAGGGATCTCGATGGCGTACGACCTGATCACCATGGGGCGCATCGGTGTGGACCTGTATCCGCTCCAGACCGGCGTCCCGCTTCCGCAGGTGTCGTCCTTCGGCAAGTTCCTCGGCGGATCGGCCGCCAACGTGGCCGTCGCCGCCGCCCGCCTCGGCCGCCGTACGGCGGTCATCACCCGCACCGGCGACGACCCCTTCGGCACCTACCTCCACGAGGCGCTGCGCGACTTCGGCGTCGACGACCGCTGGGTCACCGCCGTGCCGGGCCTGCCCACCCCGGTCACCTTCTGCGAGGTGTTCCCGCCGGACGACTTCCCGCTGTACTTCTACCGCCGGCCCAAGGCCCCCGACCTGGAGATCGACGCCCACGAGCTCGACCTGGACGCCCTGCGCGACGCCCGGATCTTCTGGGTGACCGGCACCGGCCTGAGCGAGGAGCCCAGCCGTACGGCGACCCTCGCGGCCCTCGCCCACCGCGCGAGGGCGGCCACCACCGTTTTCGACCTGGACTGGCGGCCCATGTTCTGGCAGGACCCCGACGCCGCCCGCCCCTTCTACGCGGAGGCGCTGAAGCACACCACCGTCGCCGTCGGCAACCTCGACGAGGTGGAGGTCGCCACCGGTGTCCGTGAACCGCACGCCGCCGCCCGCGCCCTGCTCGACGCCGGCGTCGAACTGGCCGTCGTCAAGCAGGGACCCAAGGGCGTCCTCGCGATCGACAGCAAGGGCGCGTCCGCCGAGGTCCCGCCCCTCCCCGTGCGCGTCCTCAACGGTCTCGGTGCCGGTGACGCCTTCGGCGGCGCCCTCTGCCACGGCCTGCTCGCGGGCTGGGACCTGGAGCGGATCATGCGGTACGCCAACGCCGCCGGCGCGATCGTCGCCTCCCGCCTGGAGTGCTCCTCCGCGATGCCGGTACCGGACGAGATCGAGGCGGCGCTGAGCGCGGGGGCGGTGCTGTGAGGGCGGGCCGGGTGACGGGCGCCCACCCCGCAGAGGGCGCCTCCGCGGCGTCCGCGGCGTCCGCGGCGCTCGGGGCGTCCGAAGCCCCCGCCGTCGCGAAAGGCGTCCCCGCCGCCGGCGAAGTCACCCCCACCACCGGCACCCCCACCTCCGGTACACCCACCGCCGACATCCCCGCCATCGACGTCCCCGAGCTGGTCCGCCTCCGCACCCACCACCCCGAGGCCGTCGCCGAGGCCGCCGCCCGGCGCTCCCGCCGGCCCCTGCTCAAGGACAGCGGCCGCCTGATGATCGTGGCCGCCGACCACCCGGCGCGCGGCGCGCTCGGCGTGGGCGACCGCAAGCTCGCCATGGCCAACCGCGCCGACCTGCTGGGCCGCCTGTGCCTGGCGCTCGGCCGCCCCGGCGTGGACGGCGTCCTCGCCACCGCCGACATCCTCGACGACCTGCTCCTGCTCGGCGCGCTCGACGGCAAGGTCGTCATGGGCTCGATGAACCGCGGCGGCCTCCAGGGCGCCCGCTTCGAACTCGACGACCGCTTCACCGGCCACCGCCCCGAGGACATCCAGCGGCTCGGCTTCGACGCCGGGAAACTGCTGCTGCGCATCGACTACGACGACCCGGGCTCCCTCACCACCCTGGAATCCGCCGCCCGCGCCATCGACGAGATGGCGGCCCGCCGGCTCCCGGTGTTCGTCGAGCCGTTCATCAGCCGTCGCGGCCCGGACGGACGGCTGCGCAACGATCTGTCCGCCGAGGCCGTGACCCGCTCCATCGCCATCGCCTCCGGCCTGGGCGGCAGTTCGGCCTACACCTGGCTGAAGGTCCCGGTCACCGAGAACCCCGACGACATGGAACAGGTCATGGCCACCTCCACCCTCCCGGCGGTGCTGCTGGGCGGTGAGGTGGGGGACGATCAGGACGGCGCGTACGAGAAGTGGCACGCCGCGCTCCAGCTGCCCACCGTGCGCGGCCTGGTGGTGGGCCGGTCGCTGCTCTACCCGGCGGACGGTGATGTGGCCGCCGCCGTGGACACCGCCGTAGGACTGCTGTGAGGGCCGCATGAACGACGAGTTGTACCTGCCCAAGGGCACGACCACGGACGCGCACCACACCCTCGCCATCGACCCCGAGCGGGCCGGCTGGACCTACAGCAGCCTGCGCGTGGTCGAACTCCCGCCCGGCGGCGGCCACACCCTGCTCGCCGGGGACAGCGAGTGGATCGTGCTGCCCCTCAGCGGTGGCTGTACGGTGCAGGTCGAGGACCGAATGTTCCAACTCCTGGGCCGGGAGGACGTGTTCGCGTCCGTCACGGACTTCGCGTACGTCCCCCGGGACACCCGGGCACAGATCGCCTCCGGCGCGGGAGGCCGCTTCGCCCTGGCAGGAGCGAAGTGCGAGCGACGACTCCCCGCCCGCTACGGCCCCGCGCCGGAGGTCCCCGTCGAGCAGCGCGGCAGCGGCACCTGCGCCCGCACCGTGCGCAACTTCGCCTCCGCCGACGCCTTCGACTGCGACAGGCTCATCGCCGTCGAGGTGATCACGCCGGGCGGCAACTGGTCGTCGTACCCACCGCACAAGCACGACGAGCACCGGCCCGGCGAGGAGTCGGAGCTGGAGGAGATCTACTACTTCGAGATCGCCGGCCCGAACGGCTTCGGCTACCAGCGGGTGTTCCCGTCCCGCGAGGGCGGCGCCGACGTGCTCGCCGAGGTCCGCTCCGGCGACACCGTCCTCGTGCCGGACGGCTGGCACGGCCCGTCCGTCGCCCAGCCCGGCCACGACATGTACTACCTGAACGTCATGGCCGGCCCGGGCGAGACCCGGGAGTGGCGGATCTGCTTCCACCCGGACCACACAGAAAGCACAGGGGGCTACCGATGACCGTCCGGCTCACCGTCGCCCAGGCACTCGTCCGCTTCCTCGCCGCCCAGTACACCGAACGCGACGGCGAGCGGCGCCGGCTGATCGGCGCGACCTGGGGGATCTTCGGCCACGGCAACGTCGCCGGGATCGGCCAGGCGCTCGTCGAGTACGCCGACGTCATGCCGTACCACCAGGGCCGCAACGAGCAGGCCATGGTGCACGCGGCGGTCGGCTACGCACGGCAGTCGGGCCGCCTGTCCACGCACGCCGTCACGACCTCCATCGGCCCCGGCGCCACCAACCTGGTCACCGGCGCCGCCCTCGCCACCATCAACCACCTGCCGGTCCTGCTCCTGCCCGGCGACGTCTTCGCCGCCCGCCCCGCCGACCCGGTCCTCCAGCAGCTCGAAGTGCCGTACGCCGGCGACGTGTCCGTCAACGACACCCTGCGCCCGGTGTCCCGCTACTTCGACCGCATCACCCGCCCCGAAGCCCTGATCCCAACCGCCCTCCAGGCCATGCGGGTGCTCACCGACCCCGTCGAGACCGGTGCCGTCACCCTCGCCCTGCCGCAGGACGTGCAGGCCGAGGCGTACGACTGGCCGGAGGAGTTCTTCACCGACCGCACCTGGGTGGTACGCCGGCCCGGCGCCGACCCGACCGAGCTGGCGGAGGCCGTACGGGCGATCCGCGGCGCGCACCGGCCGCTGATCGTCGCGGGCGGCGGCGTCCACCACAGCCGCGCCGAGGCCGCCCTCGCCGAGTTCGCCGAGACCACCGGCATCCCGGTCGCCTCCACCCAGGCGGGCAAGGGCTCCTTGCCCCACGACCATCCGCAGGACGTCGGCGGCATCGGCCACACCGGCACCGCCACCGCCGACGACCTGGCCCGCGCCGCCGACCTGGTGATCGGCGTCGGTACCCGCTGGACCGACTTCACCACCGCGTCCAGCACCCTCTTCGCCGGGGAGAACGTCCGCTTCGTCAACCTGAACATCGCGCCCTACGACGGCCACAAGATGGCCGGCCTGGCGCTGGTCGCCGACGCCCGCAGCGGCCTGACCGAGCTGACGGACGCGCTGCGGCTGCACGGCCACCGCGTCACCGACGCCTACCGGGCCGGCTACACGCAGGCCAAGGGGCGCTGGGAGCAGCGCGTCGACTCCGCCTACGCCGCCCACGACCCGGACGCCCGGCCCACCCAGACCCAGGTGCTCGGCGCGCTCGACGCCCTCGTCGACGAACGGGACGTGATCATCAACGCGGCCGGGTCCCTCCCCGGCGACCTGCACAAACTCTGGCGGGCCCGGTCGCACGACCAGTACCACCTGGAGTACGGCTACTCCTGCATGGGTTACGAGATCCCCGCCGCGATCGGCGTGAAGCTCGCCGCGCCGGACCGGCCGGTGTGGGCGCTGGTCGGCGACGGCACGTATCTGATGATGCCGACGGAGATCGTGACCGCGGTGCAGGAGGGCGTCGCGATCAAGGTCCTGCTGGTGCAGAACCACGGCTACGCCTCCATCGGCGGGCTCTCCGAGTCCGTCGGCGCCGAGGGGTTCGGCACCGCCTACCGCTTCCCGGCCGGCGACGGCACCTACACCGGGGCCCCGCTCCCGGTCGATCTCGCCGCCAACGCCGAGTCCCTCGGCATGCGGGTGCTGCGCGCCCGCACCGTCCGTGACCTGCGCACCGCCCTCGCGGAGGCGCGGGCCGCCGACACTCCCACATGTGTCTACGTGGAGACCGAAACGGCAGACACAGTGTCGGGCGCGCCCGAGGCGCAGGCCTGGTGGGATGTACCTGTGGCCGAGACCGCGACCCGGCCGTCCGCGGTCAAGGCACGTGAGCTGTACGAACGGCACGTCTCGACGCGACGCCGCCATCTGTGAAGGAGTAACCGGGCATGACGAAGATCGTCAACCACTGGATCGGCGGCAAGACCGTCGAGGGCGCGTCGGGCACGTTCGGGCCCGTCACGGACCCGGCGACCGGCGCGGTCACCACGAAGGTCGCGTTCGCGTCGGTGGACGAGGTGGACGCGGCGGTCGCCGCCGCGAAGGAGGCGTTCGCCACCTGGGGCCAGTCCTCGCTGGCGCAGCGCACCTCCATCCTGTTCCGCTTCCGCGCGCTGCTGGACGCGCACCGCGACGAGATCGCCGAGCTGATCACCGCCGAGCACGGCAAGGTCCACTCCGACGCCCTCGGCGAGGTCGCGCGCGGCCTGGAGATCGTCGACCTGGCCTGCGGGATCAACGTCCAGCTCAAGGGCGAGCTGTCCACGCAGGTCGCCAGCCGCGTCGACGTGGCCGCGATCCGCCAGCCGCTCGGTGTCGTCGCCGGCATCACGCCGTTCAACTTCCCCGCGATGGTGCCGATGTGGATGTTCCCGCTGGCCATCGCCTGCGGCAACACCTTCGTGCTCAAGCCGAGCGAGAAGGACCCTTCGGCGTCGGTCCGCATCGCGGAACTGCTGGCCGAGGCCGGCCTGCCGGACGGTGTCTTCAACGTCGTGCACGGCGACAAGGTGGCCGTCGACCGGCTGCTGGAGCACCCCGACGTCAAGGCGGTGTCCTTCGTCGGCTCCACCCCGATCGCCCGCTACATCCACACCACCGCCTCCGCCAACGGCAAGCGCGTCCAGGCGCTCGGCGGCGCCAAGAACCACATGCTGGTGCTGCCCGACGCCGACCTGGACGCCGCCGCGGACGCCGCCGTCTCGGCCGCCTACGGCTCGGCGGGCGAGCGCTGCATGGCCATCTCCGCGGTCGTGGCGGTCGGCTCGATCGGCGACGAGCTGGTGGAGAGGATCCGCGAGCGCGCCGAGAAGATCAAGATCGGTCCCGGCAACGACCCGGCGTCCGAGATGGGCCCCCTCATCACCAGGGCCCACCGCGACAAGGTCGCCTCCTACGTGCAGAACGCCGCCGCCGAGGGCTGCGAGGTGGTCCTCGACGGCACCGGCTACACGGTCGAGGGCTTCGAGGACGGCCACTGGATCGGCATCTCGCTCCTCGACAAGGTCCCCACCACCGCCAAGGCCTACCAGGACGAGATCTTCGGCCCGGTGCTGTGCGTGCTGCGCGTGGACACGTACGAGGAGGGCGTCGCCCTCATCAACGAGTCGCCGTTCGGCAACGGCACCGCCATCTTCACCCGGGACGGCGGCGCCGCCCGCCGCTTCCAGCTGGAGGTCGAGGCCGGCATGGTCGGCGTCAACGTGCCGATCCCGGTGCCCGTCGGCTACCACTCCTTCGGTGGCTGGAAGGACTCCCTCTTCGGCGACCACCACGTCTACGGCAACGACGGCACCCACTTCTACACCCGCGGCAAGGTCGTCACCACCCGCTGGCCGGACCCGGCCGACGCCCCGGCGGGCGTGGACCTGGGCTTCCCGCGCAACCACTGAGCCGGCCCGGTGCCCCGGCCCGCCGCACGACACGGCGGGCCGGGGCACCGGTGTGTCACTGGCCGATCGCCGAGTCCCGCTGCTCCCTGACCTGCTCGGTGAGGTCGCCGGTCTCGGCGGCGGGCGGCGCCGTGATCCGCTCGGTGCCCCCGAACTTCACGAAGTCCATGGTCACGGTCATACCGGCACCGGTCTGCGAAATCCGCACGGGCAGGTCGTCGCCGTCGACCCAGATGTCCGCCGTCAGCTTCCCGCCGTCCGCCTTCAATGCGGCGAGGGCGGCCTTCTTCTCCGCCTCGGTGAGCTTGGACTTGTTGATGTGGTCCGCGCCCACGCTGCCCCGGTAGTGGGTGGTCTTCTTGCCGAGGACCGTCTCCTCGCCGAGGTCCTTCACCTGCGTCGCGGCGGTCATGTAGCGCAGCGTCGCCGTCGGGTCCGCGGTGGCCGCCATGTTCTCGGCGCCCGCGTCGCCCAGCACCGCCGAGACGTCGATCCGCATCCATTCCTTTCCCCGCAGCGGACCGCTGGGCTGGGGGTCGATGTCGTAGTAGTAGGCGCCGTCGACCATGATGACCCGCGTCGTCGCGTCGTCCTGGAGGGCGCTCATCTGCGCCGCGGCGGTGTCCATCTCGACGTCCATCGCGGGGCCGTCACCCCACGAGTACGTGCCGTCCATCGCGATCGGCTCGCCGCCCGTCGCGTCCAGCTCGGTCGTCGTCTCGATCCGCGCCGAGCCCAGCTCCTCGGTCCGGTCGGTGGCGCGGGTGAGCGCCGCCAGGATCTGGTCCGCGCTCTGCGCCGCCTCGGCCGCCGTCTTCGTCGAGTCCGCACCACAGGCGGTCGTCGCCAGCAGTGCCGCCGCGGTGACCCCCACCCAGGCAGCGGTGTGCCGAACGTTCATGTGTTCCCACCCCAAAGCCGTGTGTCATTGACGAGCGCGACTCTAGCGGGCCGCACTGACAGCCGTCCGTACGACGGGTGCGGTACGCGCCCCTCGCGACGTACTCCCCGAGGAGGGGGCGGGCCTCCGTCCACAAGCTGTCTGCCACCGACAGGTGGGCCCCGTACCGTGGATGCATGGATCTTCGACTGCCCGGAATACGCGGGGCCCGGTCGCGGGGGCCGAGGCGGCTGCTCGCCGCCGGCGCGGCCGTCGCCGTCCTCGCCGGTGCCGGCACCTGGACGGCCGTCGCCTCCGACGACCCGCCCGCGGTGCACCGCGCCGACCGGGTCATGGACGTCGGCGACGGGGTGCGCCTGGACACCTCGTACTTCACCTCCGGCGACGACGGCCGCCGCCCCGCCGTGCTCCTCGCGCACGGCTTCGGCGGCAGCAAGAACGACGTCCGGCAGCAGGCGGAGAAGCTGGCGCGCGACGGGTACGCGGTGCTGACCTGGTCGGCGCGCGGCTTCGGCAGGTCCACCGGGAAGATCGGGCTGAACGACCCGGACGGCGAGGTCGCCGACGTGTCGAAGCTCCTCGACTGGCTGGCGCGGCAGCCGCAGGTCCGGCTCGACAAGGCGGGCGACCCGCGCGTCGGCATGGCCGGCGGCTCCTACGGCGGCGCGATCTCCCTGCTGGCCGCCGGGCACGATCCGCGCGTGGACGCCATCGCCCCCGCGGTCACCTACTGGAACCTGGCGGACGCGCTGTTCCCGAACGGCGTCTTCAAGAAGCTGTGGGCGGGCGTCTTCGTCAACTCCGGCGGCGGTTGCGAGAAGTTCGAGCCCGCGCTGTGCCGGATGTACGAGCGGGTCGCCCAGTCGGGCGAGCCCGACATCGAGGCGCGGAAACTGCTGGAGGAGCGCTCGCCGTCGGCGGTCGGCGACCGCATCAAGGTCCCCACGCTGCTGGTGCAGGGCCAGTCCGACTCCCTGTTCCCGCTCGACCAGGCCGACCAGGTGGCGAAGGCGATCCGCGCCAACGGCGCCCCCGTCGCCGTCGACTGGATCGCGGGCGGCCACGACGGCGGCGACATGGAGACCAGCCGCGTCCAGACACGCGTGCTGACCTGGTTCGACCGCTACCTGAAGGACGATGAGAGCGTCACCACCGGCTCCGGCTTCCGGGTCACCCGCACTTTTGGCACCGGTACCGGCGACGGCGAGCCCCGGCTGAGCGGCGTGACCGCGGACCGCTACCCGGGGCTGGGCAGCGGGATGCGACCGGTCGCTCTGACCGGTCGCGAGCAGAGCTTCGCCAACCCGGCCGGCGCCAGCCCGCCCGGCGTCTCCTCCCTGCCCGGCCTCGGCGGCGCAGGCGGCCTCGCCCAGCTGTCCACGCTCGGCATCGGCGTGTCCCTGGACTTCCCCGGGCAGTTCGGCGCGTTCGAATCGGCGCCTCTGCGCGACGACCTCCAGATCACCGGCTCGCCCACGGTCACGGTTCACGTGAGGTCGACCAGCGAGGACGCAGTGCTCTTCGCGAAGCTCTACGACGTCGGCCCCGGCGGCCGGGCGGCGGTGCTGCCCTCCCAGCTGCTGACCCCCGTCCGGGTCGAGGGCGCCAAGGCCGGCAAGGACGTCACCCTGACCCTGCCGGCCATCGACCATGAACTGGACGACGGCCACCGCCTGCGGCTGGTCCTCGCCTCCACGGACCTCGCCTACGCCTCCCCGACCAGCCCGGCGACGTACACGGTCTCCCTGAAGAGCGACCTCAAGGTCCCGAACGCGCTCGGTGAGTCGAGCGCCGAGGACACGCTGCCCGCCTGGGTGTGGTGGCTGCCGCTCGCCGGCGCGGGCACCGCGCTGGCGCTGG
Source organism: Streptomyces sp. NPDC052687 (assembly GCF_040678395.1). NCBI lineage: Bacteria > Bacillati > Actinomycetota > Actinomycetes > Kitasatosporales > Streptomycetaceae > Streptomyces > Streptomyces sp. NPDC052687. The sequence goes on from NZ_JBFATR010000007.1 coordinate 139,936, forward strand.
TTGTGACCGGCCGGCGCCGCACGGCGGCCCCCGCCCCGCCCGACCCCGCGCTGGCCGACGTCCCTCTCCAGATCACGGGCCTGACCAAGCGGTACGCCAAGTCCACCGACCGGTATGCGGTAAGGGACCTCTCCTTCCGCGTGGAGAAGGGCCATGTCCTCGGACTGCTCGGCCCCAATGGCGCGGGCAAGACGACCACCTTGCGCATGCTGATGGGCCTGATCACCCCGGACGACGGCGAGATCCGCGTCTTCGGGCACGCCATCCGCCCCGGCGCCCCCGTCCTCTCCCGCGTCGGCGCCTTCGTCGAGGGCGCGGGCTTCCTGCCGCACCTGTCCGGCCGGGAGAACCTGGAGCTGTACTGGAAGGCCACCGGCCGCCCCGCCGAGGACGCCCACCTCGACGAGGCCCTGGAGATCGCGGGGCTCGGCGAGGCCCTGGCCCGCGCGGTGCGCACCTACTCCCAGGGCATGCGCCAGCGCCTCGCCATCGCCCAGGCCATGCTCGGCCTGCCCGACCTGCTCATCCTCGACGAGCCGACCAACGGACTCGACCCGCCCCAGATCCGCGAGATGCGCGAGGTGATGATCCGGTACGCCGCCGCCGGACGCACCGTGATCGTCTCCAGCCACCTCCTGGCGGAGGTCGAGCAGACCTGCACCCATCTGGTGGTGATGGACCACGGGCAGCTCCTCCAGGCCGGTCCGGTGGCGGAGATCGTCGGCTCGGGCGACACCCTGCTGGTCGGCACGGCCACCCGCCTGGAGGAGCCCGTCGTCGAGAAGGTCGCCGCCCTGCCGGACGTGGCCTCGGCCGTGCGCACCGACGAGGGTCTCCTGGTCCGCCTCGGCGCCGACGGCACCGCACAGCGCCTGGTCGCCGACCTGGTCCGGCTGGAGGTGCCCGTGGAGTCGGTCGGCCCGCACCGCCGCCTGGAGGACGCCTTCCTCACCCTGATCGGAGCCGAAGCATGAGCACGCTCACCGAGCGGACCGAGGTGGCGTCCGGCTACCGGGCGGGCCGCACCCTGCCTCTGCGGGTCGAGCTCGTCCGCCAGCTGAAACGTCGGCGCACGCTCGTCATGGGCGGGGTCCTGTTCGCTCTGCCGCTCGTCCTGCTCGTCGCCTTCCAGATCGGCGGCGAACCGGGCCAGGGCAACGACCGGATCAACCTCATGGACGCCGCCACCGCGTCCGGGGCCAACTTCGCCGCGGTGAACCTCTTCGCCTCCGCGGGCTTCCTGCTCGTCGTCCCCGTGGCGCTGTTCTGCGGTGACACCGTCGCCTCGGAGGCGAGCTGGTCGTCGCTGCGCTACCTGCTCGCTGCCCCGGTGCCGCGCGCCCGCCTGCTGTGGTCCAAGCTCGTCGTCGGGCTCGGCCTCAGCCTGGCCGCTCTCGTCCTGCTGCCGACCGTCGCGCTCGCCGTCGGCACGGCCGCGTACGGCTGGGGCCCGCTGCAGCTGCCCACCGGCGGCACCCTGCCCACCGGCACCGCCGCGACGCGCCTGCTGATCGTCACGGCGTACATCATGGTGTCCCAACTGGTCACCGCTGCCCTGGCGTTCTGGCTCTCGACCCGGACGGACGCGCCGCTGGGCGCGGTCGGCGGAGCCGTGTTCCTGACCATCATCGGCAGCGTGCTCGACGAGGTCACGGCGCTCGGCGACTGGCGGCACTTCCTGCCCGCGCACTGGCAGTACGCCTGGCTCGACGCCGTCCAACCGCAGGTTCAGTGGACGGACATGATCCAGGGCACGGCCCTGTCGGTGACGTACGCACTCGTGCTGTTCGCCCTGGCCTTCCGCGGTTTCGCCCGCAAGGACGTGGTGTCCTAGAGGGTGCCCGCCGGGCCGGACGCGCGACATCGTCACGGCGCCGGCCCAAGGGCACCCTTATCACTCCGAGCGCCGGCCCGGCCGTCCTGGCGGACCGCCTCAGCAGCCGGCCGCCGATGGGCCGGCGCTTCGGCGTCGGCGACAGCCACGCGTATGGCGCCGCCGCTGCCCCGCCGTCCCTGAAAGCGCCACGCGATGACGGCTGCGCGAGCGGACGAGATCGAGGCGCTGCTCAACGAAGCGACCGCCGACTGCCGTTCGTGTCGGCTGTGCGCCCGCCCTCGACCCCGCCCCGCACCCCGGGTGCTGCGCCGACGGCGTACGACAACGCGTGCGCGGGGAGCAACGCCCGCCGACGCCGGGCGATCAGCTGGACGGCGCTGAGGTGTTGCACGCCCTGGCGCGCCCGTGATCACATGCCCTCAAAAACAGGCCAAAGGAACATTTGGGCTCAATCGAGGGTCGACGGTCCATGCCGGTTGCCCTCGTCGACAGATGGAGGACCGATGCCTCATCTCATGTTCCGTTCAGCAGCCACCGCGCTGCTGGCTTCCGCACCGTTCGTCGCCGCCGTGCCCGCGCAGGCCGCTCCGCAGCACGCCTTCCCCTGCGCCGTTGGCGTCCAGAACGTCAGCAACGCCACCACCAGCACGATCAGCGTCAGCGTCACGTGCGGCCAGGCGCGAACCGTCGATGTGCGCATCACCGTGGGCGACGCCGAACTCATGAGCCTGCGGCAGGCCGTTCAGGCCGGCGTTCAGCAGAGTGTCACCGTCACCGTGCCCCGGGTTCAGCAGGCCTGCGCCACGCTGCAGACCGACGGCGAGAGCACCACCCTCTGCACCCCCTGACGTTCCGCAGGCCGACGCCGTCTCAGGGGCGCTGTCGGCCTGCCGTCCATCCCCGACGCTACGCCGCGACGGCCTGCAGTAAACACATATGAATCAATTAGTCAGACTCCGATGGGTGTGCCGGAAATGCAGTGGTACGTGCTTCGTGTGTTATCGTCTGTGACTGTCCGAGCACGGACCGTAATTGGCCCGAGCGCGCGAAGAAATCGGAGAAGTGATGGACAAGCTGAAGAAGGCTGCGGCCGTGGCGGTCATGGTCGGCGGCATGGCTCTCGGCGGCGGGGTCGCTCACGCCGATGGCGGCGACGACTACAAGGACCTGGGTGACATCATCATCGGCAACCTGCAGGCTGTCGAGTGCAACCAGGAGTTCGACGGCGGCCTGGCCTTTGCGCCCATTCAGGCCACGGTCACCGGTGACAACACCCAGGTGATCGGCAACTTCTGCACGGTGGTCGGCCCCGTCGAGGACTGATTCCGCGGAATTGTGAAGAGCGGGCCTCGCACCTTTGGTGCGAGGCCCGCTCTGCGTTGGGACCCCGGCGCGCTCACTGTCGCGGCTTTGCTTCGAATGACTGATCGGTATTTCTGTGTCCCGGTGAGCATGCCCGGAGGGGGAAGGCGGGGGTGAGGATTGATCATACCCATATGGCGTATCAGAAAACGCCTCTTCGAGTAAGTCGCGTGGTACAGTCTGTAACTGTCCGAGCACGGACCGTAATTGGCCCGAGCGCGCGAAGAAATCGGAGAAGTGATGGACAAGCTGAAGAAGACTGCGGCCGTGGCGGTCATGGTCGGCGGCATGGCTCTCGGTGGCGGGGTCGCCCACGCCGATGACGGCCACGACTACAAGGACATCATCCTCGGCAACGTGCAGATTGTGCAGTGCGACCAGGACTTCAACGGTGGCGCCCTCTTTACGCCCGCTCAGGTTACGGGCACCGGTGACAACACCCAGGTGATCGGCAACTTCTGCACGGTCATCGGTCCTGTCGAGGACTGATTCCGCAGCGTTGTGAAGTCGGGTCTCGCGCCTTTGACGCGAGACCCGCTTCTCGTCCTGGCCGTGTCGGTTGTTCCGATCAGGGGCCGGCGTCGCGTTCCCCCGTCTTCCGTAATCCTCGGTTTCCTCTGTGATCCCGGTTCGGCGTCAATCATTACCTCGTATGGCGTATCGGGAATTCAGTGTTGGGTGGACCGGGTGTTATGGTCTGTATCTGTCCGAGCACGGTCCGTATTTGGATCCGGGCGCGCCAAGAAAATCGGAGAAGTAATGAAGAAGTTCCAGAAGGCCGCGGCCGTAGCGGCCATGGTGGGTGGCATGGCTCTCAGCGGCGGAGTCGCCCACGCCTGCGACAAGGACGCGCCGGAGGCCAAGCCGTCTGGCCTCTCCCTGGACAACCTGCAGCTCGTGGAGTGCGACCAGGAGTTCAACGGCGGCCTCATCTTCGCGCCCGTTCAGGTCACGGTTCTCGGGGACAACACCCAGGCGATCGGCAACTTCTGCACGGTGGCCGGCCCTGTCGGGGACTGATTCCGCGGCATTGTGAAGAACCGGGCCTCGCACCTTCAGTGCGCGGCCCGCTCCTCTCGTAATCGCCTGGGGTCAGCCCGTGGAGATGCGCATGCGCAGGTTCAGGAAAGCCATGCTGATGGCCGCTGCTATCGGCAGCACCGGTGTGGCGGGCGCCGGAACGGCTCAGGCCGGCGATGCCGGCGAGGACCCGTCCGGCGCAGGCATCGGCAACACGCAGCACTTGAAGTGTGAACAGACATTCAACGCTTCTCTGGTCGTGATCAACGCGCCGGTCCCCGCATCGGGCGGCAACGTCACGAAGATCGGCAACTTCTGCTCGTACATGGGTCCAGGTCGCTGAGTGGCTGATCCGTCGGCAGAGCCGTCGGATTCCTTCGACGCGTGTTGCGAAATCGCTCAGATATCGGCAGCGGCCATCCTCCCGATGGCCGCTGCCTCTTTTTGCGCGGTGGGAGTGGCGCGCGGGGATCGGCCCCATCATCCGATCAGTTCACACTTCACATCAGCTGCATACGGGGCCATGCGGCTGAAGTCGGATGACTACTCCTCCGTAAGGGTGTCATCTGCTTGATGAGGATTTCCCGCTGATGCAGTATCGGTTCTCATCGTTGCGCTGAAGAGACATGTGATGTTGAATCCCGCCTCGGAGGAAAGGTGGCCGATGTGATCATCCTGCCACGTTGTCCGGAGACAGGAAAAGCGTCTTTCCGTACCGAGTCCGAGGCGAGGCACTGGCTGATCAAGCAGCCACTGCTGAGGAGGATTCCAGACCGTATCTACCGATGTTCGGACTGCCGGTACTGGCACTTCACCGGGTCCCATCACTGGACCAGTCAGAAGATCAAGCGGAGGCGGAACTACGGGAGGCGGGAAGCCGTCTCGGGGCACAGACGTAAGACGAGGGGAAAGGGCTGACGAGAACCAGTCCTCTCCCATTCCGCAGTGGGCATCGGCCCGTCATGCCTGGGCCACAGTTCCTGCCCGGCACGCACGAGCCGGCCTTGGACTTTCCTTCGCATTCCAGGGCCGGCGTTTCACTTTCAAACAGGAAGACGACGAGATGCGAAAAAAACTGAGCAGGGGAATGGTTGTGGCCGCCGCCGCGACGGGCATCCTGCCCATGTACGGTATCCAGGCGTACGCGGTCTCGCACTCCGAGGTTTCCGCCAGCGCCTGCGGCGAATCCAGCGGCGTGCAGGCCGCGGTGGATCCGTCCTACGGGGACTCGTGCACGAGCGGCCCGGCCTCCGGCTCCGGTGACGACCGCAAACATGCCGGTTACGACCACGACAGTGGTGACGTCGACAAGGCCGGTTACGGTGACGCGGGCAAGGACGAGGGCGCCGGTGGCGACTCCAAGACGCCGGGTGACCAGGGTGACGCCTCCTCCACGCAGGACTCCGCCGCGCCGTCGGTACAGACGACACCGCTGACGTCGTCGGCCACCGGTGAAGAGAGCGGATACGGCGACGACGACGCCGACCACGGCCACGACGAAAGTGGCTATGGAGAGGGCGACAGCGACGACGACAACGGTTACGGCCATGACGAAAGTGGCTACGGCGAGGAGGAAGGCGGCTACGGCGACACGCCGACGGAGAAGCCGCCGACGGAGACGAAGCCGCCGACATCACCGTCCACCACGCCGCCGAAGGAGACGAAGCCGCCGACCATGCCGCCTGCGTCGGCCCCACCGCACACCGAGCCCTCGACCGAGCCGCCCTCTCTTGCCGAGACCGGCAGTGACCAGCAGGTGCTCGCGGCTTCCGGCGTCGCCGCGCTGCTGCTGACCAGCGGCGCCGTCCTGTACCGACGAGGCCGGGCCGCGTCCCGCCGGTAGTGCAGCGCTCAGGGTGCCGGACGGACCACGTCCGGCACCCTCGTGCGTTCCGGCCTGCTCCCGGAATCACCCTGAACCTCCTCGGCCGCGGCTCACTCGTGCGGGTGATCGGGGTGTGCGCAGGCGAAGAACCCAGTCGACAGAGGGGGCATACATATGACTGGTCAACGGGGTGGATACGGATGAACGAGTGGCAGCGCACGCTCCGGCTGCCGCCGGTGAGCGGAGGAGAGGGACAGCCATGGCCGCTCGGCAACGGCGCCGCGGAAGATGGGCCGTGCACGTCGCGGCCGCTCTTCTCACGTCGGCCGTTCTGGCACAGGTACCCGGACTCGCCGTGGGCGCCGGGGTGGAAGAGGCCGCCGAGACGCCTGTTCCGATGACGCCGGTGCCGACGGCCCCGATGCCGACAGTCCCCGTGCTGACGGCCCCGATGCCGACAGTCCCCGTGCTGACGGCCCCGATGCCGACAGTCCCCGTGCCGACGGCCGCGGCGGCTCCCGTCGTCCCACCCGCACTGTCCGCATCCCCCGACCCGCAGCCCGCCCTAGGCGTCTACCTCCACTACAGCCCTCTCGGGGTGCTCCGTATGGCCGGGATCAGCCGGTGGCTGGACGGCCGCCACCTGCGCGTGGGGCGCACCTATCTGCCGGGCGACCGCTGGAGCAACATCGAAGGCGCCCCCGGCTTCCTCGATGCCTGGGCGAACTGGCGCCGGGAGAGGGCCGACCGGATGCTCGTCCTCAACGTGCCCATGCTGGAACGCAACGAGGAGGGCCTCTCCGACGCCGAGGTCCGTGGCCTGCTGCGCCGGGGCGCGGCCGGGGAGTTCGACCCGCACTACCGTCGTCTGGCCGAGCGGCTGGTCGACTTGGGGGTGCCGGACACCGTCCTCGTGCTCGGCTGGGAGATGAACGGCATCACGTACACCCACCGATGCGGGCCGGACCCGGAGGCCTGGAAGACGTACTGGAACAGAATCGTCACCACCATGCGCTCGGTGCCGGGTCAGAGGTTCCGGTTCGACTTCACACCGAGCCGCGGGCGGGACGCCGTTCCCTGGACCGAGTGCTATCCGGGCGACGCCACGGTCGACATCATCGGCATGGACGCGTACGACCAGCCGCAGGGGCTGTCCTTCGACGGACAGGTGACGGAACCGTACGGCCTGCAAAAGCACGTGGACTTCGCGAAGGAACACGGCAAGCCCATCTCGTATCCGGAGTGGGGCCTGTTCCGCAACGGCGACAACCCGGAGTACATGCGGCGCATGCTCGCCTGGATCGACGTGCACAAGCCGCTGTACCACTCGATCACCGACTACTGCCCGCACGGCGTGTGGCAGTGCGGGCGCAACCCGAAGGCGGCCGAGGTGTACCGGTCCGTGCTCTCCGGCAGCTCCGAGCCGGTGCCGGTGCCGGTGCCCAGTCCCGTGCCGACGCCCCGGCCGGCACCGACGGCACCGCCCCACCCGGAATGCTCGCCGCTGGACCTGGGCGACTGGGTCGAGCACTGGCTCGGCGGAAGGCTCTGCATCCGCTTCGACTGGTGGTCGCGCTTCCGGTGACGGCCCCGATGTCCCCACCGGCCGGACGGCGGCGGAAGGCTCAGGTCCTGCCGCCGCGCCGTTCCTTCCAGCCGCGCACCAGTGCCCTGGCCCGGGCGCGCGCGGCGACCTCGCAGATGACCACCGACATCAGCGGGGCGGTGCGCCGCCGGGCCAGCAGCAGCCGCTGGTTGACCACGGGGTCGGGGCGCCAGCGGCGCTTGTACGGTTCGTCGCCGCGCAGCAGGCTGAGCGTGCTGCGCTCACCGCTGACGGCGTGCCGGGTGCCGGCGTCCAGCAGCATCACGGCGATGTCCGCCTTCCGCTCGCGCAGCCGCGGATGGACGCCGTACAGATAGCAGCCCGCCAGGCGGGGCGACAGCAGCGTCAGGTCGACGGCCACCACCTCGCCGTCCAGCAGGAACTCGGTGACCACGGCATCTCCTGAGCGCACCAGCGCCACGGCCGCGCGCACGAGGTGCGCGGCGAACCGTTCCCGGAGGTGCTCCGCCGTCACGCCGCGGCCCTGCCACTGCAGCCGGTGCAGTGCGAGGAGCCGCCGCAGCGCCGCGCCCACCTCGTCGGGGGGCGCGGTCCGGCGCGTCACACCGAGCGCGGTCAGTCTGTGCAGGCGGGCCCGCGCCCGCCGGGCCTTCGCCCCGGGCAGCCGGGCCGTCAGCTCCTCCATCGGCACGGCGGGCAGCTCAAGGCACAGCGAGTCGCCCACCCGGCGGCGAGGGCCCCGCCAGTACGTGTAGACCCTCTCGGCCGCGCCGCCCGGACGGACCTCGCGGAGGTCGATCAGCGCGGTGCGGGCGGCCGCCGACAGTGCCTCGGCGAGCGCGGGCACCGCCCGGTCGGCGTGCTCGTCGTCGAGCAGCACGTCTCCGTAATCGGAGATCGCCCCGCCCAGCGGGACGAGCCGGGGCAGCACCCGTCCGACCCGCATCAGCGGTGCCGCCGCTCGCAGCTCGCCGCCGTCGCGCACCAGCACCAGCCGCAGCCGGCCGGGGTTTCCGTACGACATCCACCACGAGTGCAGCCAGGCGTGGCTCTGGAACGGAGTCGCCGCGGCACACCTGCGGTACAGGCGCTCCCAGGCGGGACCCAGCGCGGCGAACTCCCGCTCGTCGGTGCACAGCTCGGCCCGCAGCGTGCCGGCGTCGGTCCGCAGCAGCGCGCTCACAGCTGTTCCTGCGCGTCGGCGGCGGGGGCCGGAGCGGGCACGGTGGCCGGGCGGGCGCCCTCGGCGGCGGCGCGCCGGGGACGGATCAGCAGCGCGAGGCCGCCCAGCAGGCCGCCCGCGCTCGCGCCCACGAGGCCGGTCAGTGCCGGGGACGCCGAGGACGGTTCGGTGGGCTTGACGGCCCGGGAGAACGGCAGGAGTGCGACGTGCGTGGCGCCCTTGGCGTCGTCGGCGTGCCGGGTCAGCGAGCGGGCGACCGCGTTGGCCATGTCGGCGGCGAGACCGGCGCGTTCGGACGTGGCCGTCACGGCCACCATCGGCGCGTCCGGCGAGGTCGCCGACCGCACGCTCTCCCGCAGCATCCTCACCGGCACGCCCGCCCGCACCTGGGCGTCCCCGAGCACCGCGGGCTGCGTGGCGACCCGGCCGTACGCCTGGGCGAAGCCGAGCGCCGTCTGCTGGTCCGACGTCGCGGTCGGTACGGCGATGACGTACGCCGTGGCCGAGTAAGTGGGCGGCGTGAGAGCGCCGTACGTGCCTCCGGCGAGGCCTCCGGCGAGGGTGCCGGCCACCAGCAGGGACCACGGCGGCAGCGCGCTCAGGCGCCGGAGCGCCGGTCGCCGCCGGGTCGGGGGCGACGGGGGTGCGGCCTTGGAGGTGATGGAGGTCATCAGGGGGTCACTCCCAGGGAGGACGGGGACGAGCAGGAAAGGGCGGCCGCGTACACGTCCATGAGCCGTGCGGCGCTGCGCGTGATGCAGTAGTGGCGGGCGGCGGCCGAGGCGGGACGGGTCGGCGGGTGCGGCCGGCCGGCCCCGGCCCCGGCCCGGATCTCGGTCAGGGCGCGGGTCTCGGTCAGGGCGCGGGCGAACGCGTCCGCGCCGCCCCGCACCCGGCGGGCCCCGGCGGAGAGGCGCGGCGGGAGATCCTCGACGGCCGGACAGGAGGCGTACAGCACCGGCAGCCCCGCTGCCATGCCCTCCACGACGGCGAGGCCGAACGCCTCCTCGGGGCTCGGCGAGACCAGCACGTCCATCGCCGAGGTCAGCGACGGCAGGTCGGGGCCGGAGGTGCCGTCGGGCAGGTACGGCCGTTCGCCCGTGAACATCACCCGGTCGGTCACCCCCGCCCGTTGGGCGGTGCGCCGCAGCACGTTCTCCTGAGGGCCGTCGCCGACCAGCACAAGCCTGTAGTCACGGGGGAGCCGGGCGAGGGCGCCGATCAGGACGTCGAACCGCTTGCCCGCGGTCAGCCGGCCGATGCCGCCGACGACGTACACGTCGTCCGGCAGCCCCAGCCGGCGGCGGGTGCGTTCGCGGGCGACCGGGTCGAAGCGGAAGCGGGCCACGTCGATGCCGTTGGGCACGATCTCGATGCGCGGCGCGGGTACGCCCCAGCGCGTGAGCCGGTCGGCCACCGTGGGGGAGACCGCGACCGTGGCGCGGCCCAGCCTTTCGCTGGCCAGGTACAGGGCGCGCACGCCGGCGGTCAGGGCGCGGCCCTCCATCTGCGAGCCGCCGAGGGAGTGTTCGGTGGCCACCACGGCCCGGACGCCCGCCAGGCGGGCGGCGACCCTGCCGTACACGCAGGCCCGGTAGAGGTGGGTGTGCACGAGGTCGTACCGGCCGGACCGGATCAGGCGGGCCAGGCGCGGCACGGCGGTCAGGTCGCGGTTGCCGGCCATGCCCAGGTGGACGACACGGACGCCGTCCGCCGACAGGCCCTCGGCGACCGCGCCGGGGTTGGTGAGCGTCACGACGTCGCAGTCGACGGGCAGGTGGCGCAGCAGCAGCCGCAGTTGTTGCTCCGCACCGCCGACGCCCAGGCCGGTGATCACGTGCAGGGCCTTCAGCGCGGGCATCGCAAAGCTCACACCCCTTCGGCGGCACGGTGGCGCAGCCGGTGCAGCCCGCGCTTGAGGTGCAGCCGCCAGGCCGTGTCCCGCTCGCCGACGTGGACCCGGGGCAGGGCGAGGAGGCTCGCCAGGGGGCCGGGGTCGGTGGCACAGGCGTAGGCGTAGCCGGCCTTCTCCACGGCGTCGACGACGCGGCGGTCGACCTTCCCGTACGGGTAGCAGAAGCCGCTGACGGGAGCACCGGTCAGGTCGGATAGCAGGTCTCCACTGTCGTTCACCTCGGCGCGGAGCAGCGCGTCGTCGGCCCGGGTCAGGTCCACGTGCGTGAGGCCGTGCGAGCCGATCTCGATCCCCTCGGCGGCGGCCTGCCGGATGCCCTCCGCCGACAGCAGCGGCTTGCGCGGGCCGAGCGGGTCCCAGGCGTTGTCGCCGCCCAGCCTGCCCGGCAGCACGAACAGGGTGGCGCCGCAGCCGTGGCGGTGCAGCAGCGGCAGGGCGTGGGTGAGGAAGTCGGCGTACCCGTCGTCGAAGGTCAGCCCCACCAGATCCCGGCCCGCGCCCCGGGCGCGCGCGGCGAGCAGCTCCCGCACGCCGACGCCGCGCAGGCCCCGGCGGCGCAGCCAGCCCAGCTGCCGGTCCAGGCGGCGGGGCGAGACGGTGACGCGGTACGGATCCTGGGAGCAGTCGCCCACCGAGTGGTACATCGCCACCCACGGGGGAGGGCCGGGGGTGAGCGGGGGCGTGGCCGGTGCGGGGGCGGTGGAAGGGCCGCGGTCAGCGGAAACGGGCATGCGGAAGCCTCCTGGAGACGGTGCGCAGGGCGGGTGCGAGATGCTGCGCGCCCGAGGGCCGGGCGAGCAGGAGGAAGACGACGGTCACGGCCGTGCCACCGGCCGCGAGCCCGAGGGCGGGGGAGTCGACGCGGCCCGCGCAGAACCCGCCGACGCCGCAGGCGACGACCGCCGCGCGCAGCGGCTTGCCCATCCCGGTCAGCACCGGCCGCGTGCGGATCGGCACTCCGCGCGTCTTCATGCCGTACAGCAGGATCAGGGCGGTGAGGGTGATGCCGGCGGCGTTGGCCGCGGCGATCCCCGGCACGCCCCACGAGCCGACCGTCGCCGCGCCGATCCAGGACGTGGCGACGATCCCGGCGGCCATGGCGGCCACCGGGTACCAGGTGGGCCGCCCCGCCGAGAAGTACGACCGGACGAGCACGCCCACCAGTGCGTGGCCGAGCAGCCCGAGCGCGTACACGCGCATGACGGCGGCGGTGGCCGCGGTGTCCTGTGCGGTGAACGCGCCCCGCTGGAAGAGGAGCTGGACGAGGTGCGGGGCACACGCGACGACGGCCGCGGCGCCGAGCAGCACGACGTACGACACCACCGCGAGGTCGCGTTCGACGCGGTCGCGGGCCCGCTCGGTGTCGCCCTCGGCCAGCGCCTGCGCCACGACCGGAAAGGTGACCGTGCACAGCATCAGGGCGAGCACCATCGGCATCTGGCCCACCTTCTGGGCGTAGTTCAGGTGCGAGATGGCGCCGGCGGGGAGTGGGGAGGCCAGGAAGCGCTCGATGAGGACCTGTGACTGGCGGCACAGGGCGAAGAGCAGGACGGTGACGATGAGGGAGAGGTTCATGGCGCGCCGGTCCGGTGGGTCCGCCGCGTCCGCCGGGAGGACCGTCTGCCCGCGGTGCGACTGTCGCAGGACAGCGGGCAGTTGGGCGACGACCATGAGCGCGCCGCCCGCCGCGACACCGACCGCCGCCGCCCCTACGCCCCAGCGGCCGCCGAGACCGAACATCGCCGTGATGATGGCGGCGTTGTAGGCGACGTAGATGGCCGCGGGCGCGACGAACCGGCGGTGTGCGCGCAGGAACGCGCTGCAGAAGCCGGCGAGACCGAAGGTGAGGACACAGGTGCCGGTCAGCCGGGTGCAGTCCACCGCGAGATCCGGGTCGGGGATTCCCGGCGCCAGCGCCTCGACCACGTACGGCGCGCCGCAGACGAGCAGCGCCGACACGGCGGCGAACGCCAGCGACAGGCGGGGCAGCGTGCCGCGGACCAGGACCCGCACCGGGTCGCCCGCACCGTCCTGGGCGCGGCGGGCCACGGCGGCGCTGAACGCCGGTACGAGGACGAAGGCCAGCCCGTCCTCGATCAGCAGCGTCGCCGCGAACTCCGGTACGGTCCAGGCGATCAGGAAGGCGTCCGTGTCGCTCCCCGCACCGAAGAGGTGCGCCAGCGCCTGGTCCCGGCCGAGCCCCAGCAGCGCACCGGCCAGGGACAGGACGACGGTGACGAGGGCAGCCCGGGCGAGGAAGCCCTGCGAGACGGGTCCGGGGCCGCCGGTGTCCGTGCCGGCGCGTGCCGGGGGGAGCGTGGTGCCCCTGGCGCCGGTAGGGGTGATCGTCATCGTGCCACGGCCTTCCGGGAGGCGGCCGGGTCGTCACTCGCCAGCGCCCACCACGCCGTCAACCCGAAGCAGACGGCGGTGAGGACGGTTGTGGGCCCGCCGATGTCGGCGTACGCGAAGTCGATCAAATGCCAGATCAGCAGCCCGCAGGCCACCAGCGCGCAGTCGAGGCCGGGGCCGTCCGCCCTGCGCGCGCGGACCAGCCGCCGCAGCCCCAGCACCAGCAGGGCCAGCCAGCTTCCCGCCAGCGCCAGCAGCCCGACGAGTCCCTGCTCGCTGAGCACGAGCAGGTACATGTTGTGCGGCGACAGCAGCGGCTGCTTCCGGTACGCGGCGCCCGCGCCCTCCGTATCGCTGCCCGAGGACAGGGCCAGCGAGGCGTACCCGTCGCGGTGCTCGGGGAAGCCCTTGAGGCCGACGCCCGTCAGCGGCCGCTCGCGCCACATGCCCGTGGCCGCCGCCCACATCGTGTACCGGTCGGTGACCGACTGGTCGGGTGCGTCGGCGACCTGCCCGATGGTGCTCAGCCTCTCCTGGAGCAGGGCGGAGCCGACACCGAACCCGCCGACGAGGAGCACGGCGACGGCGGCCACGACCGCCCCCGCCGTCACCGCCCGCCGCAGGCCCGCCAGCGCCAGCTGCGCTCCGCAGGCCAGGGCGGTGGCGATCCACGCGCCCCGGCTGAACGACACGGCCAGCGGCACCACCAGCAGCAGTGCGCACACCACGGCCCACACCCGCCCCCGAGCTCTCGGCTCCGCTCGCGCAGGGAGGTGCCCCTTCCGTACCGGCGCGGGTCCCAGTGCCAGCCCCACCGCGCACACCAGCCCGAAGGAGACCACACTCGCCATCGCCATGACGTCGCCCGGCCCGAAGGTGCCGACGGCGCGGATCTCCTGGCCCATGTACGAGGCGCCGGTCCCGGTCGCGTACTGGTGCACCCCGACGGCTCCCTGCCACAGCGCGAGCCCCACCACCGCCCAGGCCAGCAGTCGGACGTCGCGCCGGTCACGGACGAGCAGCAGGACGGCGGCCGGGACGAGTACGAAGATCTGCAGACAGCGGGCGAAGCCGGTGACCGCCGCGCCCGGCACGGCGGCCCCCGTCGCCGCCACCGCGAACCCGACCACGGGCAGGCCCAGCACCACGGCGGCGGTACGCGACAGGGGGCGCCGCCGGTGGAGCAGCAGACGTACCACGCACCACAGAACCAGGACACCGGACGCGGCGTCCGCGGGGGTCGCGCCCCCCTCACCGTCCGGGGCGACGGGCACCGCGAGCAGGGCGATCACCGCCACCACCGGCAGGACGGGCGCCGCCTCGCGCGCGGCGGGCAGGGCGTACGCGTGACTCACCGGGCTTCAGCTCCCCGTCGGGCGGACCAGCGCGGCGACCGTGCGCAGCAGGATGCACACGTCCTGCCACAGCGACCAGTCGTCGATGTACGCGTTGTCGAACCGGGCGCGGTCCTCGATGGAGGTGTCGCCACGCAGTCCGTGGATCTGGGCGAGCCCGGTGATGCCGGTCGGCATGCGGTGGCGGGCGGCGTAGCCGGGGTAGCTCTCGCTGAACACGGCGACGAAGTACGGGCGCTCGGGGCGCGGCCCGACCAGGGTCATGTCGCCCCGGAAGACGTTCCACAACTGGGGCAGCTCGTCGAGCGAACTGCGGCGCAGGAAACGGCAGAAGCGGCTCATGTCCCGCTCGCCCGCCACGCTCCAGCGGGTGGCGGCCTCGTGCGCGTCGGACGGGCGATGGGTGCGGAACTTCAGCAGCGTGAAAGGGCGGCCGTCCTTGCCGACGCGCTCCTGACGGAAGACGACGCCCGGCCCGTCGCTGACCCGCAGCACGAGCGCGCAGGCCAGCAGCACCGGGCTGACCAGCAGCAGCAGGATCCCGGAGACCAGGACGTCGAGGGCGCGCTTGGCGGGGCCGCCGCGGTGTCGACGGGCCTCCAGGCGGCGGCAGGAGAAGCCGGCGATCCGCTCGCGCGGGCCCCGGTCGCCGGCCGTGCATCCGGCTTCGTCGTACGCGGCGCTCCTCGCCCGGTCGTACGCCGCCGCGTCCGCGTCCACCTCCCACAGCGTGCAACCCGACTCGGCCAAAGCCCGCAGCAGCGGCCCGCGTTCGCCCGCCGGGCCCACGACGAGCACGGCCTGTACGCCGTTCTGGATGACGGCCCGGTGTACCTCCTCGTCGGTGCCGAGCACCGGCAGTCCCTCGCCGCAGGCCGGGCCGTCGGCGAGGACGCCCACCGGCCTGAGGCCGCATCCAGGGTGGCGCAGGAAGGCGGCGGCCACGCGCTGGGCGGTGGCGGCAGGACCCACGACGAGGGCGGCGGCGGGGTGGCGGACCAGTGCCCGGCGGCGGCGCCAGTGCACCATGCCGCGGCCCGCGCAACTCGCCGCCCACTGCACGGCGCAGCCGGTCAGCAGCGTACGGACGGACAGGGCATGCGCCGGGAAGAACGCCGCGACCAGCGCCGCGAGCACGCACCAGCTCACCGTGATCCGGGCGCAGACGGCGGGGAGCTCGTCCAGTGCGGCGGGCACGGCGGCGGGGCGGTACAGCGCCGCCCGTGCGTTCAGACAGAGGACGGCGAGCAACAGGGGCCCGGCCAGCAGGGGGTGGGGGAGTGCGGGGGCGGCGGCGAGTGCGGCGGCCGCGTCCGCGGCGAGCAACGGCATCCCCGGAGCGGGGCGCGCCGTGGGGCGTTGCCCAGCGGGGTGCCGCAAGCCGTCGGCGGTCCCGCGCGGGGGAATGACCGAGACGGGCGGCAATCCGTGCTCCGGTGGCTGGCTGCCGGGGGGAGCGACGGTACGTTCGGCGGTCACGAGCGGATGGACTCCCTGCACTCGGTGTATTCCGCGCGGTGGGTCACCGTGCGCCCGGCGTCGAGGAGTTCGCGGTAGAGGGCCGCGACCGCCTCGGCCGAGTGCCGCACGTCGTGCGCGGTCAGTACATGGCGGCGCCCCTGGTGGCCGAGCGACTCCCGCAGCGGCGGATCGAGCAGGACCCTCGTGAGCGCGTCGCCCAGCGGGCCCGGTCGGCCGGCGGGCACCAGACAGTGCGCCCGGTGACCGGGCGGCAGGCTCTCGCGCGCCCCGGCCACGTCCGTGACCAGGACGGGACGCCCGCACGCCATCGCCTCCAGCGGGGCCAGCGCCATGCCCTCCCAGCGCGACGGCAGCACCACCAGGTCGGCCGCCTGGTACCAGGGGACGGCATCGGCCACGGCCCCGGCGAACAGCACGCCCTCGGGCGCGCGGTGCCGCAGCCGCGCTTCCTCCGGCCCGTCCCCGACGAGCGCCAGCCTGGCCCCGGGAACCCGCCGCAGCACCGAGGACCATGCCTCGAGCAGCACGTCCTGCCCCTTCTGCCGGCACAGCCGTCCCACGCAGACCACCAGCGGAACGGCCGGATCGAGGCCGGTGAGCGGTTGGAGGGCGGCTCGTGCGGTGGTGACGGCGGTGGGGTGGAAGCGCGCCGGGTCGATGCCGTTGGGGATGACCCGCCAGTGGGCGCGCACTTTGGCGCGCACACCTCGCTCGCGTTCCGCCTCGCTGACGCACACCACACGGGCGGCCCACCGTGCCCCCCACCGCTCCCACGCCACGGCGGCCACCGCCGTGACCCCGCCGACCGCCTCGAACGCCCAGGCGTGCGGCTGGAACACCGTCGGGATGCGCCCCCGTACCGCCAGCCGGGCCGCGAGCCCGGCCTTGGCACTGTGCGCGTGCAGCACGTCGGGCCGGACCTCGTCGACGACGCGTGCGAGCCGGCGCACCTCACCGGGGAGCGACCGTCCCGGCGCCCGCGTGGCGGGCCAGTTCCGTACGCTCGCACCGAGTTCCCGCAGTTCCTGTGCGAGGCCGCTCTCGGGGCACGCGACCGTGACGCCGAAACCGGCCGCACGTTGCGCACGCACCAGCTCGGTGACCACGCGGGCGACTCCGCCGTCCACCGGCTGGGTGACATGGAGGACGCGTGGCGAAGCCGCCCGTGTCGCGCTGCGCGACGAGCCCGAAGACCGGCCGGTCATCACCGTGCGGGACGACGTGGAAGGTGACCGCCCCGCCCTGACGGGCCGTCGGACAGGTGGATCCCCGTGCGTGTCGCAATGGAAAGACCCCGGGCGTGACGCATGGCCGGCGTTGCCCTTTCGCGATGACATCAACTTCTCGGGCTGAATCAGGACACATCACTCTATCTCGGAACTTCTCTTTTATTGGGAAATGGTGACACGTGTGTCGAAACCACCCTGACCGGCGCCGGGTTGGCGTCCTGATGGCAAGGCAGGGGCGCGCCGTGCCAGTGCCGATGCGGTCCCGGTCTCGCGAGGCGCAAGGCCGCGGGGCACTGCCGTGGACGCCCCGATCACCGCGGTCGGGGCCCGGTGAGCGCCCGGTATCGCGGCTGGTCCACGGCCGGTGCCACGGGCTTCATGGCCTCCCGTGTTCATCCCGCGTTCATAGGAGAATGAGAAACCCAGATAAGACATGCCCTTCATTCGGGTGAGCTTGCGCGCGGGGACCGGAATTTTCTGTGCGCGGAGTTTCCGCGGCGTCCAGGGATCGTTAGAGGCGGTGAAGCAATTCCCCCTGGTGACTTTCCAGTTGCCGAAGAAAGGAACACGATGAAGTCTCTGAAGGCTGCCGCCGTCATCGCCGGGTCCATGGTCGTGGCCGGTGTCGCCGCTCCCGCCTTCGCGCTGGACCTCGCGGTGGGCAAGCAGGACGTCACCGGTGTGGTGAACCAGCTTGCCAAGGACCCCTCCGACCTGGCGCTGCTGGACCAGGCGAATGTGCTCGACGAGCAGACGAGCGGTCTGTCGGGCGCCGTCGAGGACGCGAAGACCACCCTGACCGAGCAGGCCAAGGGTCATGTGCTGGACGGACGCACCCTGCAGGTCTGAGCGGTTCGGGCGTCCCTTCGTCTCAGGTTTTCGCCCGGATATTCAATTCGGGCTCTCTGCTGGACTTGCGTAGCGGGCGCTTGTGACCGTCCAGGGCCGATTCCGTCGCGTGCGGGATCGGCCCTTGGGCTGTGTTCCACATGGCTGGCAGGTGTCCGTCGTGACGAGAGGAGACATACCGTTGCGAACCAACAGACCATTCCGGTGTCCATCGGTACACGATGAGGCGGGGCCCGCTGACGACCGTCCGTCAGCCGTCGTCGGCCTCCCGCGCGCCACAGGACGGCGGCGGGTGCTGTGGGGGCTGTCCGCATCGGCGGTCGGCGGGGTGTTCGCGCCGTTCCTGGTGGCGTCGAGGCCGGCAGGAGCGGAGGAAGCGCGGTTCGCCGAGACGTATCGCGGGCGCCGCATCGTCGGCGTCAGGGAGGGCGACTGGCGGTCCGGGCGCGACGGCTCCGGCGCGTGGCACGTCACCGTGGACGGGCGACCGCTGCATCTGATGCGACGGGCGGACGGCAGCTGGATGAGCATGGTCGACCACTACTGCTCGTATCCGACCCCACTCGCCGCCGCGCGCGCGGCCGTCGACGAACTCGGTCCCACCGAACAACTGGGCGCGCCGGACGACGGGGGCAGCGGAGTGGAGCCCAGCCGCACGCCGGGCGGAGGCAAGGCAACCGAGGGAGATCACCACCATGGTGTACACACGTAGGGACGTCAGCACCCTCACCCGGTCCGAGCGGCGCCGGTTCGTCAACGCGCTGCTCGAGGTCAAACGCCGCGGCGAGTACGACGAGTTCGTGCGCACACACATCGAGTACTACGTCTCCGACGGTGAACGCGGGCTGCGCACCGCCCACATGGCACCCTCCTTCCTGCCCTGGCACCGCAGGTTCTTGCTGGACCTGGAGGACGCGCTGCGCCGGGTCGACGACTCGGTGACCGTGCCGTACTGGGACTGGACGCGCAACCGCACCCCCACGGCCGTACCGTGGACCGACGACCTGCTCGGCGGCACCGGGCGCCCGTCCGACCGGCAGGTCATGACCGGCCCCTTCGCCTACCGCAACGGCAAGTGGACCATCAAGGTCGGAATCACCCAGACCGAGTTCCTCAGGCGCGACCTGGGCCGCTCCCGGGACCCGATCGCCCTGCCCAAGGCCGACGATGTGGAACGGGCCGTCGACGACCCCGTCTACGACACGGCTCCCTGGGACTCCACGTCCGCCAAGGGGTTCCGCAACAAGCTGGAGGGGTGGGGGCGAGGTAGGGGCGCCGTTTCGTGGCACACCCACAACCGGGTCCACCGTTGGGTCGGCGGCCACATGGTCGGCGGCGCCTCCGTCAACGACCCCGTCTTCTGGATGCACCACGCCTTCGTGGACCTCCTCTGGTCCCGCTGGCAGCGGCGGCACCGGGGCGCCCGCTACCTCCCCGCGAAGCCGCTCCCCCGGGGCGACGCCCAGCGCGGCCGGATCGTCGCACGGCACGAGAAGCTGCCGCCGTGGGACGTGACACCCGCCGAACTGGAGGACCACAGTGGGATCTACCGGTACGCCTAGAGCCTTCGTTCGGTTTCAGCCCGACTCCGAGTGACAGTGTCTGGCCGCCCCGTGGGCCCCGAGTGATCCGGAAGACGGTCCCTGGCCGCACGGCATCGCACCGGACGTCCGCGGCGATCGAGGCCCACGTCTGCCGCCTGCGGACCGGGCTGTCAGCCGAGGAGAGCCCGCGTCCTGCGGTGTCCCACGTCTGCCGCCTGAGGACCGGGCCCAGGCCCGGGGCCCGGCCCGAATCGGCCCGGCCCAGGCGTGTTCCGCCCCGACCGTGCACCGCATCCTGGGCGGGCCCGACCGTGCACCGCATCCTGGGCGGGCCCGGCCTGAACCGCCGGGCCTCGCTTGACGGGCCCGCTGGCCGGCCCGCCCGCCGCTGCGAGCGGGCTCGGGAGGGCGAGCTGATCCACGTCGACATCAAGAACCGGGCGGCACCCCCGACGGTGGCGGCCACCTCGGCATGGATGGCCGCACCGCTTGGCGGCCCTCCTCCACGCCTGCCACCGCCGCCGCCACACCGCACTCGGCGACCCTCACCGATCAGCCACGTCGACAACTCCGCAGGTCGATACACGCGCCGGCGACAGGAGCCGCACAGACGAACCGGCCAGGCAGGCCGGGATGTTCTCGCTCCCTGGCCGTAGTACGTCGCGTAGCTGGCGCGGGAGACGTAGCCCGGGTGTGGCGTGGCCAGGCGGCGGGGGCCGTGCGCATCGGATGGTCGACGGGCAGCGGCTCGATGGCGAAGACGCTCTCGCCGGCACGTCCTCCTTGGAGAGGACGAGAGGGGACGAGCTCCGCGCCGACCTTGAAGGCGCGCTCCTCGGTGAGGTTCTGGCCCCGGCGCTGACCCGCATGCCGAAGGCGAGGCCGACCTGGGCCACGCGGCTCCCGATCTTCCCCAGGCCGAGCAGTCCGAGGCAGCGGCCACGCAGGGCGGCGCCGAGGGTCGACTGCCAGGGGCCGCCGGTGCGCAGGGCGGCGCTCTCCTCGACGATGCCGCGGGCCGGGCGAAGCAGCAGGGCACGGCACGGGGAGCGGCGGGCCGAGGGGCGGGGAGGGGGCGGGGGCCAGGTCAGTTCGGCGGGCGGGGGGGGAGAGAGAGAACCCGCCATGCCGCGCACGGTGAGGCCGTGCGCCTCGGCCGCCGCGTGGTCGATGACCGAGTTGCGCCTGCCTGAGGCGACGAGCGGCTTCAGCCGGGGGCAGGGGACGCGGTCGCGCCGGGCCACGACGATGTCGAAGTCGGCGAGGGCCGCGGCCAGGATGTCCGCGTCGTCGATGTGGGTGCCGAAGAGGACGACGTCCACGGCTTCCGCGGCCGGTGACCGGTCGGCGATCTCGGTCGCCGCGTTCTGGAAGTCGTCCGGTACAGCGCAGCGCAGCCGTGCGTCGGTCCTCCCCATGGCCATCCCGCCGGTCCGCGGCTGTGGCGCCCCCGGCAGGACTCGAACCTGCGGCCAAGCGCTTAGAAGGCGCTCGGTCTGTTCGCCTTGGGCCGATCGCTGACCTGCGCAGCAACCTCCCTTCGTGGCGCCTCTTCACCTGCCGTCGACACGCATTCGACAGGGCACGAAACCGGAGCCGGTCTATGGCCGCCGGTAGGCCGAGGGGGCGATACCCGCTTCCGGCGTCCTGCTGAACGATACGAAGGCGGGGTGCTCAGGGTCTCCCACCTGCATGAGCGCGAAGAGATCGAGGTCATGGTTCGCGAACCTGTGGAGGTACTGGAGGAACAGCTCCAGCTCCTCGTCCGACAGCCGCTCACCGTGCCGCTCGTTTCGCATGAGGGCACGATACGAGCGGAAAGGGTGTGCCTCGACGCCGGGCTGGCCTGCTAGCGGCTGATCGGGATCTCGTAGACGATCTCGCAGTGCGCGGCGGGCACGATGATGTCCGCCGTCTCGACCGGTCGTCCCTGATCGCTGTAGTACGTCCGGCGGATGTGCGTAACGAGTGCGGACTTCTGGATGCCCAGGAGTGAGGCTTCCTCGGCGGTCGCCTGCCGGGGCTCCGGCTGCTCCACGGCGTGGCTGACGGTGACGCCGATCGCGGCCATACGGTTCACGACACCCGCCCCGGCGTGCGGCCCTCCCTCGGGGAGGACGACGAGCGTGCCGCCGGTGAGGTCGTACGGCTCCCAGCTCGTCGACAGTTGCACGGGCCTGCCGTCGGCCAGGAACTCGTACGTCGTCCGGACGCACAGCTCGCCCTCGGTGATGCCGAGCCGCGCCGCGATGTCCGCGGGCGCCGGCACCTTGGCATCGGTCCGGCTCTCCCAGTCCCCTTGCCTGCCCAGGGCCTTCATGTCTGCCCGGAACGGTGACCCGTCGGGCCGCTCGCGTGCGGACGACCTGACCATGCGCACACGCTGCCGAGGCTCCGCGACGTACGTGCCCGAGCCCGCGCGGCCCTCCAGCACGCCCTGGGAGATCAGCAATTCCTGAGCCCGCCGCACCACGTTCTCGCCGACCCCGTACTCCTGGCCGATCTGGGCGCGGGACGGCAGGCGGTCCCCCGGCTCCCATTCGTGCTCCGCGATCCGCCGCCGGAGTTCGTCGGCGACGCGGAGATAGGGCGGCTGCTCAGGCATATGGAAAATCTAGTCCACTAGCTCTAATCTAGTTAACTAGCTTTACTCAACGTGATCACCGGTGACGGAGGCTGCCCTGTGCCCGCTTCGGGAGTTAGCGCGGCGGCCATCGCCGCCCGGCTGTCCGCCGTCGGGCTCTTCACCCGCGTGGAGGAGCACGACCGGTACACGACGGTCGCAGCGGAGGTGCCGGAATCGCTCTCCGCCGACTTATGGCGGGAGGTCCTCGAAGTGGTGGCCGAAGCCGATCGGTTCGGCCTCCACGCCACCAGCCTGAACGACCGCACCCTCTGGGCGGTCGTACGCAGAGCGGTCCCCGCGACGGGCGATGTCGGGGGACCGGACCATCAGCGATAGGAGCTGAACAGCGTGCTCAACCGTATCCGCCGTGCCGCCTCGCTCACCAGAGTGCGGTTCTTTGCCAAGGGCAGGCACCGCCGTCCTTTAGCGCCCCACCGACCGCCGGCCGTTCCCGATTCCCTAGCGCCCACCGACGCGCTGACGGCCACCCACGGCCAGGCCCTCGATACGGCGAACCGCCGGCACTCGCTCCCGGGCGAGGACGTCGCGCTCGTCCGCCCGTACGTGCTGGCCTGGGAGAAGACGCGTTCACTGGTCGTCGCTCCCCGTCTACCGGCTGAGGCCTGGTCGGCCCTCGTGGGGGTCCACGAATGACCCGTCACCTACAGCCTCACATCACCGACGCCGCGGAAATCCCCTACCGATCGACCGCATGCAGGATCGGCACGCATGCCACCTGCGCGGAATCCTCCCCGGTCTCGTCGCCGGTCGACCTCCCGGTGATCTACGAAGCGTGCGGCTGCCCCTGCCATTCGATGTCCGACCGGTCCACGTGCGCGGAGGTGAGGCAGTGATGGACAGGCTCCCCAGGAGCGCACTGGCCTCCAACATCGAGGTGACCGCGGCCACGGTGCAGCGCGGCGACGTCATCCAACTCGGCGGCCGGGCCTACCGGGTGCAGGACCTTTTCCAACTTCCCCAAGGCGCCAAGCAACTGCTCTTCGAGTCGGGCGAGCTGCTGACCATACACACGCGTACCCGACTCGCCGCCGTGCGGATGATGAGAAGGCGGTGACGGGTCCGTGTCCCCGCGCCATCACGACATCGCCGACGACCTCCGGCACCAGATCACGACCGGCCGCATCAAGCCCGGCGAACGCCTGCCGTCCGAGGCCGGCCTGGCCGACCGGTACAAGGTCAGCACGGTGACACTGCGAAGCGCCCTTGCCGTCCTTCAGGGCGAAGGCCTCGTCGAAAAGATCCACGGCAAAGGCAACTTCGTCCGTCGCCCACTCCGCAAGATCGTGTACGTCGGTGGATGGGGGACGCTGGACCCGTGGACGGCCGCTGAAGCGGCCCTGCGCGTCAGCATGCGCAGCACCACTGTCCAGGCGCACGGGCATCTGACGACCTTGCTGAAGGTGCCGACGGGAAGCCCTCTCGCAGAGTTCGTCTGCATCAGCTACGAGGGGGAGTCACCACACGGACTGGCACGCATCTACACCCCGCGGGACCTTGCACCGGCCGGGGTGCTCGACGACGAACCTCCGTACCGTGAGGAGGCCGCGAGATTCGCCGTCCTCAGTGCGTCGCCAGCTGCTGTCCGGGAGACGGTCTGTGCCCGCCCGCCGACACCGGACGAAGCGTCGACCCTCCGGACCACCTCCACGGCGCCCGTCCTCGCGATCACACGCGTTGCGACCGACCCCACCGGGCGAGTCGTCGAGGCCGCGCACCTGGTGTTCCCGGGGGACCGCGTCGACGCCGTCTTCACCACCGACCACCTGACCGATGAGAGGCAGGCGCAAGCATGACGGCACCGAACGAACTGCGACTCCTCCCGTGGACGGGACTTGAGGGCAAGCCCTGCTACCTGAGCACCGACAACAGGGGTGGCTACATGTCCCGCCTGGCGGACAACATCGAGGCAACGCAACTGGGGACGGCAGCCGAGTTGCTGGACCAGGCCTCGGAAACCCTCGACGACGAGGACGCCGGCCCGGAAGACGTGCGACGGCTGGCGCAGGAACTGACCGGGGCTCTGCGAGACGTGCTCCGCGTGGCGACCAGCCGGGGCACCTCTTGGCGGTGAGCGTGCATCACCGTCCCTGAGAGGGCGGCAGCGTGCGGCGATGGCTGGCGGCGCGCTCCCGTTCCATCCCGACGGGGAGAGGAACCCGGGCACGATCCTGGGGTCCCCTCCCCGTTTTGTCATGGTGGCTCATATGCTTTTGGACACGCGAAGCGTATCCATAGGAAGCCTGTCCATAGACAGTCCATGGCGAGCTGACCATCGCATTAGGAGTTCGATCTGTTTCCACCCCTGCTGCTGTTGTCGACTGGTGCGACCGCCGGACAGGAACGCTGGTGTACGGCTCCGTTCGGCGTCGTGGATGTCAGAAGCCTTCTGATCCGTAGCACGGTCATACCGGTTGCTCGGGCCTTGTCTGAGGGGGGGGAGGTCGGGGAGGGTGCTGGGGTTGCTGTCTGGTAGCTGTACAACTGCCGCAGCTTTGCGGGCGTAAGCGAGGTTGTTGCGGCTGGTCGGGGTGTCAGGGGGCGTCGCCCAGGACCTGCTCGCATTGGGCGAAGGTGGCCCCAGCAGGGGGATGGTGCGGGCTTTGTGTCCGGCGGGAGCCTTGCCGGGACGACCGCGACCGCCCGCCCGGGAGTGACGCAGCGGCGTGGAATCGCTCGCGAAGACGTCGGAACCTGATCGGCAGTCGGT
This sequence comes from Streptomyces sp. NPDC052687, assembly GCF_040678395.1. Taxonomy (NCBI): domain Bacteria; kingdom Bacillati; phylum Actinomycetota; class Actinomycetes; order Kitasatosporales; family Streptomycetaceae; genus Streptomyces; species Streptomyces sp. NPDC052687. Next base: position 164,810 of record NZ_JBFATR010000007.1, read on the forward strand.
GCGGTGCCGCTTCAGACGACGGAAGACCAGTTGGTGACCGAGAAGGGGAGCGCCGGGCATATTCGGGGGCGCTGCAACTGGTGCGGGCCGCAATCGAAGACACCCACATTCGTCCAGAGGAAGAACTGGTACGGGTTTGCGGGAAGTCCGCGCACCGCGAAGCGTCCCGAAGCATTCTTGATTTCCTGCTGGTGCAGCCCCAAGGAATCCCTGTACTCCGCTTCCAGCAGGAAGTTGCAATCTTGTACTCCGGACGAAAAGCTCGCACGCAGCCCTCCGGGCTCGGTGCCGTTACCGAGATCGATCTTCTTGTACGAGAAGTACGGCTTGCCGAAGTAGTCGTCGGGGCTGAGTGAGTAGGGCGTCTTCGGCTCGGAGAGATTGAAATGAATTCCGTCGTAGGCGCCCCCGCCCTCGGGACGGACCAGGATGACCGTCTTCGCGGCGGCGGGGCCGCATCTCACATCCTTGGCCCTTATGCCGGTAATCGTCAGGCCCGCCGATCTGTCGCTGAAGAGATCGATGAGCCACGAGGACGAGTATCCGTCGGACTTGTCCCAGCCAGGGTCCTCAAGGCCGTGGCCACCGTGGGTCGCGGCCAGTTCTTCTACCTCCCCGAAGTCGGGGCTGTCGTCAGCGCCGGATTCCAGGAAGATGGCTGTCTCGGTACGGGTCAGCGGGCGATCCAGTACATAAGCCCTGTAGAGCGGGTCCGCGTCCACGCGAGTGGATGCCGTGAAAGCTGGACCCTCACGGTCGAGGTTCTCCTCGACCTCCTTCGAGTGGCGTGTCATCGGCTCGGTCGCGAAATAGTCGAGAGTGGCCGGAACGAGCCAGGCGAGAAGGCCAATGACGGCGCCGCTCGCCAGAGTCCACAGGACCCTCCGTCGTCTCTGTCCTGGCGGGCTCTCCAGCATGCCTGGCACGAGAGCCTCGGCGATCAGTTCGCGCCGACGTAGCCTGGGCGGACTCGGGTCGGGCGCTGCCGCCGCGGAGGAGGAAGTCGTCGCGCCTTGGGCCGACGCGGATGGAGTGGCCGCCGGAGCCGGGGCGATGCCCGTGCTCTGCGGGGCTGATACGGGCCCGGAAGGCAGTGCGGCCCCGGTAGGTGGTGCGGAGTGCGTGTTGCTCGTGGCGGAGGAGGTCGCTGTCTCCGGGTCCGTACCGTGCATGGCGCCCTCGCGGGGAATCGACCGATGGGAAGTGGCCCTCATGATGCCCGCTGACCGGGATGATGCTCAACGGCCCCCTTCGCGGGCGCCAGGTTCCGCGAAGTTCTCCGTCCGGCCCACTGCCGCGCCACGCCTACCTAACCGCCCCTCCGTATGGGTCCCGCCGTGCCATCGTGAAGCGGCGCAGGGCGTCGGGGAGCGGGGTGATGCTGACATCGGGGGACGTGGGGAACCGGGAGGTGGATCCTAGCCCTCCCCGGCGGCACCTTTGCCTCCAGCCGCTAATTCGCCGAGGACATCACCGAGCCGGCGACTCGGTGTGGCGAGTGACAGACAAAGTCACTCGCCACCCACTCGCGATCAGTGACACACAACTACAGAGACCCGGACATAATGGGACTGAGCCCGGGTCTCTGTATCGGGCACTCTCGCTGGTCAGCGGGTTTATCACGCTGTCCGAGCTGGAGTGCCCCCCTGCGGGATTCGAACCTGCGCACACGGCTCCGGAGGCCCCTTGACGGCAGCACGCGCAGCAGGTGAGGGGCCAGGACGGGGCCTCCATCCCTCGGCGAGTCCACGGATAGTCCACCGCCTGCTTGAGCACCGCCCCACTTTCATCCGCCCTGTGGCCGGCTGCCACTGCAAGCAAGCTGAAGTGAACACGACACTAAGAATCAGCCAATAGTCGTTTTTCAGACAGTTGCAGTGCGACTTGTTGATCCTCTTAAGACCATGTGCACGCTGTGAGAACATGTCACCCGCACATGCATCCCAGGGGGGGAGGAATAGTGTCCGTTTCGCTGTTTCCAGGTGTAGGGGCCGGCACTCTTCTTGAGTCGACGCTCCTCGCAGAGGACCGGTCGATGCGTATCGGAGCGATCCATCGTCTTGACTACAACGAGGCGATCGTCCTCACGCACGACAAGTGGAAATTCGAAGCTGGCGGTATTCCGCAGTACACATTCCTTCTTGCTACGGCGCGCGACATTGATGGGGACTCCCATGATGACGACGAAGTGCTGCTGCTGCGTGTGGATGGAACTGCTCCGCTTGCGATGGAATCGGACTTGCATGCAGTCCGAGAGGAAGCGCTGCGAGCTGCGTTGTCGAGTAATGGCGACGCGTCTCCCTCTGTCGTCTTGGACGTAAACCTCGATCCCTTCACGAAGAATCGAGTTTCATTCACTGGTCTCCGGTGTCGGATCTTGGGGACCTTCTATGAGACAGATGTCGACGGCAGTAAGCGCCTTGATTTTGGCGCGGATGTTGATAACTTCTACGCCACGTCGACGTATCGAGTCCTGAAGCCAATCGGGGATGGGCTATCGGAAATTGCCTCATACCTGAAGCCTTCCGAGAAAGACGTGGAACGTGTACGCATTGGCGCTGTGCGATACTCGGCTACGCGTCGGCGTGCTAAGGCAGCTAAGCAAGACGACTCGGCCGTAACGGTCAATATTCACGACTTCATCGGCACTAAAACCGGCCTGCTCGGCATGACCCGTATGGGTAAATCCAACACAGCGAAAATCATCATTGCTCGAACTTTTGTCGTGTCTGAGCGGCGGCGGGCCAACGGGGAGGGACCGATTGGTCAACTGATCTTCGACCCTCAGGGTGAGTACGCGAATCCGAACACGCAGGATGGGACGGAGATTGCGGCGATCGGTGACAAGCACGTCCGCATCTTCAAGTTCGGGGCCGATGGTACACAGCCGCATGTTCGGCCGCTTGGCATTAACTTCTTCGATCCAGACCAAGTCGGGGCCGTCCAGGGGTTGATCGCCGACAAACTGCGGTCCGACGGGTCGGCTGGCTATATCAATGACTTTGCGGTAACCAGGTTCACGGATGTCCAAGGGGACTTCGGTGAGACGACGCGTGCACAGAGGGGACGATTGATTCTGTACGCGTCGCTCATTCGCGCCGGCTTTGCGCTCCCCAAGTACAACGCCGGGACCACTCGCCCATTCTCGGTGCTTGTCGCGATGAAGGAACCGCTGCGCGATGCTGTCGAGCAAAAGAACAGCGATAGGAAGCTCTTCACTCCGGCAGGGAAGACTACCTTCGCGGTGAAGGGTAGCGATATCCGCGACGTGGTGGACGCAATCATCGAGTTGCGAAATGCCGGTGACGCTGAAGCCGTAAAGTTCTGTGATGATGTCCGCTGGACTTCTACTGAGCCTATCTACACAGGGCAAACCGGGCAGTCCGGAAACGTTCGAGGATGGCGAAACCTGCTGGATTTGAAGGAATTCCATAACGAGGCGACGCAAGCTGATCCCGCCGAGGAAATCTACGCGGAGTTGACTCAGGGGAGGATTGTTATCGTTGACCTCCACGTCGGTGCTCCTCCCATCGTCAAAACGCTGTCGGAGAACATTACGCGTCGACTCTTGGCAAAGCAGACGTCAGTGTTCACTTCTGGAGCCGTGCCACCCTCGATTCAGGTGATGCTTGAGGAAGCGCATAACCTGTTCTCGTCAGATAAGTACAAGGACGATGGCGATGTGTGGGTGAAGCTTGCCAAGGAAGCAGCCAAGCTAAACATCGGCATGACCTATGCAACACAGGAAGTATCCGGTGTAGCGCATCAGGTGAAGGCTAACACCGCGAACTGGGTCGTGGCGCATCTGAACAACACCAAGGAACTGCAGGAGCTGGCAAAGTTCTACGACTTTGGTGCCTTCGCTCCGGCGATTCTTTCCTCCGAGGATCGAGGATATGTACGCCTGAAGACCCTGTCTTCTCCGTATATCGTTCCGGTTCAGATCGACAGGTATGACGCACACCTGGTGAACGAAGCAAGGGCGGCGGCGGGCGACCCGCCTTTGGCGCCTAAGAACTAGAAGGCCTAGGTTCTCCATGCCATACGAGACTGTGAATGGATCCCCGGAGCGAGCATCACGGGTAGGTCACACAACTGCAGCGCTGCGTGCTCTGGCGGATAAGGCGACTTTCTACGTCCCTGCCGAGGAAGTAGGAGATCTCCAGTGGCTTGTCCCGAAAATTCAGCGTGCCGGGACGTTCCCGTCGCCCTCCGCGGGAACGCAGCTCACATCGGCGATTGCTATCGATGGATCGCGGATAACTGAACGCGTTCGCGACGGGCTACCGTCCGTCGTGTATGGGTACGCTCAAGCGGCTGCGGCTTATGTTGACTTGGATGCCATGGAGTTCCAAAAGGCGGCCCGTTTCGTCGACCCCGTTGCGATTGAGCAGGCAGTGAACACCGCGCTGGTCTCACTAGACCTGCCCGTCGCTGGGGCCTACAGCCGACCAGGAATTGGCATCAGTACGTCTTGGAGGGAAAATCTCGATCGTATATTCAGAAGCAAGAAAGTCGAGGTCAATCGACTCAATCAGTCTCTCCTCGATCTCCTCTTTCTGCTTCATGGGCAGCCAGGGAAGCCAGCTGTCGAAGTACCAGTAAACTGTCCGTCCAGCGAGTGCAGTGCCAAGGATGTTGCAATTCCCTTCCGTGGGGGAAGCTGCCCTTTGTGCAAGGAACCTCTGTACCCAACGGACGTCCTGCGTATTCATGAGGAAGTCACTGAGGAAGGCACCAACGAGTCGGCTCTCGGTCGACTGATGTCCGTGCTGGAGCTACTGGTCCTTGTCGGGCTGACTAGCCTGCTTTGGCAGCAGTCACGGAATGAGCTGCTGTGTTCCACGCTGTTTATCGTGGATGGCCCCCTGGCTATGTACGGACCGCCGGCTAAGCTCCGTGGCCGCGCTCAGGAATACTTCCAGGCGATGGCCTCAACCACTCCTGGACACGGACCGTACATCTGTGGCCTAGAAAAGACGGGCGCAATGGTTGATTACGCTCGTCAGCTTGCCCGTCATGACGTACTTCAACCCGGTGACTTGCTTGTCTGCGACCAAGAAGTCGTCAAGGTCATAACGAATACGGACAATCCGGCTGCTTACGGAAAAGAAACTTACTGGGGGCGGAAGTTCGTCTATCGGGCAAAGGATGGTCGCATCGTCGTACCAACCGTCATGCCTGAGCGAGGCGCTGCGTATGACGCTGGGGGAGGACAGCCTGGTCCTGCTGGCTACCCGACCTTGCCGGCCATCCTGGACGTCATTGATCGGACAGGGTCATCCATGTACCAGGATGGAATTATCCCAGTTGCTGTGGCACATGGTAAGGCGGCTTTCCCCATCGGTGTCGGTACCGACGTGTTGAGGCTAGTTGCGGAGCACAAGCTAGGCTTGGGTAACGCGTCAACAGCGAGCCCGTAGCGACGAAGTGGGAGGGGCTGCATGAGCTCGGTGAGAGCTTCAGGTGTTTCCGAAGTCTGGCCCAGCGCGCCCGACTTGCCGTCGCATAACGCACGGCTTGCAGCAATTCCGAGTGCGCCACGCAGTATCCCCGGTCGGTCAACGGCTGATCTGGAAGTGGGCTGCATCACGCATCCTCTCGCTTTGGGGAGATATCAGACTCCACTTCGGTATCCAGGCGCGAAGACTGGTTTGTCGAGTCTTATTAGCCAATTGATCGAGGCTGCGAAAAAGTCCTCTCAGACTAGAAATGTAGATCTCCTCGTCGAGCCGTTTGCTGGTGGCGCCTCCACCTCTCTACGGCTTGTTGGGGCAGGAATTGTAAATCGCATTCTCTTGGCTGATGCGGATCCACTCGTCGCAGCATTTTGGCAGGTTGCTGCTTCCGACACGGAAAATCTCGTAGACAGAATGACCGAGGAGTACGCTCTTTACGTCAGTAAGGGTGGCGTGACGGCTCTAGGTCGCTGGGATTTTTGGCGTTCTTGGATTCCGACTCCCGGGATGTCGGAGTCAACGGCACGTTTTGAGACGGCCATGAAGTGCCTATTCCTGAACCGGACCACCTTTTCAGGAATCCTGCATGGAAGTGCTGGACCGATCGGCGGACGTCGGCAGCAGTCAAAGTATTCGATAGGTTGCCGATATAACGTGGAAGCATTGTCCGAGCGCATCCGGTATGTGGGGCAACTATACGACGCTAATCGTCTGGTCGACGTGTGGTGCAAGGACTGGAAGGACACCCTCGCTGATATTCCAGAATGGTATGCAGATCTAATTCCAGATCGTGTCCTAGCTTACCTTGACCCCCCCTATCTGGAGAAGTCGCAGAAGCTCTATCAGACGTCTTTCGAAGCGCAGGGATATTCGAACGCCCCTGTGGCGGATTTGCAGTGGAATGATAATCTCCTGCATTATCGCCTGGCGGAGTATCTGAATCATCGGATGCAGTTTCGATGGATTCTCTCCTATGATGCTAAGCCGGAACTTTTTCTAGATCGCGGGCTTTATGCCGCGAACCGCATGGACCCGGATCGCACTGAAAGGGAACTGCTCGGAGTTAAGCGATGGAATATCGCCAAACGGGTGGTTACCCTGCGGTATACGGCCTCGGCGCGACAAGGTCGGGGGGCGGCAGAAGAGGTTCTTATTACGACTCTCCCGCCTTCCACGGTCCCATTGAATGATGACTTCCGGCCTGTCGACTCCATACTCAGTGGCGCGAAGACTGCCTCTAGCTAGTGCTTCCGGCGCAAGGTCGGCGGAACGGCTTTGGGCTGGAGTTTCAATGACCGAGTCAAGGCTGCGGTCGCTCTCCACCCGTGAGGGCGGCACCTCGTCCCGGAGATCGTCTGGGCCTCAGCCGACGAAAGTCAGCCACGACGGCGGGCACGTCGACCGATAAGGTGCGCGTGTGTCTCGCTGTAGCCCCGCCGGCCTCGGCCATGCTGCCGGCTTTGTGGCCATGCTCAAGCTGTCTGCGTGATGGGCGGTGTGGGGGTGAAGGCCCGGTCGTCGCGTAGGAGGGCCCACAACACACTGGTGCGGCGTCGTGCGAGGGCGATGACGGCTTGGACGTGTTTGCAGCCCTCGCCGCGTTTCTTGAGGTAATACTCCCGGTTGGGGCCGTCGCGGACGATGCTGGTCTGCGCGGAGGGGTAGAAGACTCTGCGCAGGCGGCGGCTGTAGCGCTTGGGGCGGTGCAGGTTGCCGGTGCGGCGGCCGGAATCGCGGGGGACGGGGACCAGTCCGGCGGCTGAGGCGAGGTGGCCGGCGTCGGCGTAGGCGGTCATGTCGCCCGCGGCGACGACGAACTCGGCTCCGAGGATGGGGCCCATGCCGGGCAGCGATTCGATGATCTCGGCCTGCGGGTGGGTGCGGAAGGTGTCGCGGATCTGCCGGTCGATGCGCTTGAGCCGGTCGTCCAGGGCCAGGATCTGAGTGGCCAGATCGGCGACGATCTGTGCGGCGGTGTCCTCGCCGGGCAGTGCGGTCTGCTGGGCCTGGGCGGCTTCCATGGCTGTGGCGGCCACGTTGTCCGCGTCGCGGACACCTCGGTTGGCCAGCCAGGCCGTCAGGCGGGCCAGGCCGCGTCGGCGCAGGGCGGCCGGGGTTTGGTAGCCGGTCAGCAGGATCAGTGCGCCCTTGCGGGCCGAGTAGTCGAAGGCTCGCTCCAGGGCGGGGAACATGCCGGTGAGCACGTCGCGGAGCCGGTTGACCGTTCGCACCCGGTCGGTGATCAGGTCGGTGCGGTGGGCGGTCAGGAGCGCGAGGTCGGCGGCCAGCTGGGCGGGGACGTCGAGGGGGGTGAAGTCCCGGCTGTGGCGGGCGGTTTCGGCGATGACATAGGCGTCGCGGGCGTCCGTTTTGGCCTCGCCCCGGTAGGCGCCGGCCATGCGGTTGACGGTGCGGCCGGGCACGTAGACGGCCCTCTGGCCGTGGGCTGCCAGCAGCGCCAGTAGCAGGGCGGAGGACCTGCTGGAGATGTCCACCGCCCAGTGCACCCCATCGGCCAGGTCCAGGATCTCGCCGAGTGCTGTCAGGATCGCCGACTCGTCATTTTCGATCTTTTTCGACCACAGGGTCGTGCCGGTCTCGTCGACCGCTGCGGCCCAGTGATGGCCCTTGCCTGCGTCGATACCGACCCATATCCGGGCCCGCTGTTTGCTCACGCGTCCCTCCCGCAGCCGAGTTTCCTGCCGTCGGGCCCGTAGGACACCCCGTCGTCAGCTCCGTAAACAGCGACGCGTTCCGCGTATTTCAATCAGCGACCAGGGCGCCCCGGAGAGCCGGACGGCCACTCCAGCCGAGCCACGGTCGGCAAGCTGCTTTGAAGCCACATCCGGCCCTCCCGGGCCACCGAACAACTTACGGAGCTGCTTTGGCGCGAGTGATCATGGCCCCGTAAGCTTCCGGCGCGTCGGGCAGTCTGTGGACCTGCCCGGTAAAGCACGACGTTGGGGCCATGATCTTCGAGGCTCGCGCCAAAGTGGCTGCCTAAAGCTGTGGAGCCGACCGCCCCAGCCGCGACTTACCCCTTCTACGGAAAGCGGCGGATTGCTTTGCGCGCGGCACGGGCGCCGGCCGGGCTGGAGCGGGGCGGAGACAGGAGCGCAGGCCCGGCCGGGGGCCGGGCCGCGCGCGGGGAGCGGAGCGAGCCGCCTTGATGAAGTAGAGAAAGTCTTATCCCGCTGGGATGAGCCGCTTCCCGTCGTGGCTTCGTACGTGGGGGCCGTTGCCGTCCAGGGCGTCCAAGAGCCTGATGGCGAAAACCTCGGTCATGCGCTCGCTGACCTCGTCGGGGGTGAGCCACTCGACGGCTGTCGACTCGCTCGACGTGCGCTCAGCGCCGCCGGATGGCTTGCAGCGGAAGACCAGGGCCACGATGCCTCGCGTCGTGTTCTTGTAGACGCCGGTCAGCTCGTCGACCTCGACGTGGATGCCTGTTTCCTCCAGGACCTCGCGGGCGACGCCGGCTTCGGGGGTTTCGTGGAGTTCGAGCACTCCGCCGGGGAGCTCCCAGGTGCCGTTGTCAGCGCGGCGAATCGCCAGGAGCCGCCCGTCTTCACGCACCACCACTCCGGCTACGGAGACCGAGTGCAGCGGTACGGACGTTGCTCCTTGTGATTCACTCATGTACAGGAGCATAGGAGGCGGAGAAGGACGATGGGAACCGCAGCAGGAGGTGAGAGGTCCGTACCTCGGTACGTGCAGATCGCCGATGAGATCGTGCAGCAGATCCGGGCCGGTGTCCTCAAGCCCGGTGACATGGTGCCGAGCGAATCCGAGCTGGTCGAGCGCTACGGAGTGTCGGGCGGCACGATCCGCAAGGCCATGGTCGAAGTACGCGCGAGCGGACTGGTCGAGACCCGGCACGGCAAGGGCTCGATCGTGAAGGACCGGCCGCCGGTGCGGCACCGTTCCTCCGACCGCTTCCGCCGCTCGCACCGGCGTGGCGGCAAGGCCGCCTACCTCGCCGAGTCGGCACAGTCCGGAGCCACCGCCAAGGTCAGCGTCCTGTACGTCGGGCCCATGGAGGCTCCCGAAGATGCTGCTCGACGGCTGGGCGTCGACGTCGGCGCTCAGGTCCTCGCCCGGCGTCGCCTCTACTTCCGCAACGGCACCCCGGTGGAGACCGCCACTTCCTATCTCCCGTGGGACGTGGTGAAGGAGATTCCGGAGCTGTTCGCCGAGAACCCCGGTGGCGGTGGCATCTACGCCCGACTCGAAGACCACGGACACGAGTTCGCGGAGTTCGTCGAGACGCTCCAGGCGCGGCCGGCCTCCAAGGCGGAGGCGTCGGAGCTCGCGCTCAGTCCCGGCGCCGCGGTGGTCCATCTGATCCGTGAGGCTCGCACGACCGAGGGTCGCGTGGTCGAGGTCTGCGACACGCTCATGGCTGCTGACCAGTTCGTTTTCGAGTACCGCATCCCCGCCGCCGACTGACCCGACCTCAACTCGCCCTCAGCCCGTCGCGACTTCTGAGCCGCGGCGGGTTGACTCATGTATAGGAGTGCCGCACTCTTCTTTATGTCACTCATGTACATGAGTGAAGGAGCCCTACATCTGTAGAGGAGTGTTCTGTCATGCGTCAGATCCCCGTCGACACCTCCAACGCCGTCGTGATGGTCGCCAAGGCCCCGCAGCCCAAGGTGAAGGACCGTCGGACCGGCGAGATCGCCCTGGACGCCGAGACCGGCGCGAAGCTGATGACCGTGGACGTGATGTTCGCGGCCAACAACGAGGTGGAGATCCTGTCCCTCACCGTCCCCGAGACCGGCGTCTCCGAGGAGCTGACCATGGGAACCCCGGTCGCGCTCACGGGGTTGATCGCCCGCCCGTGGGAGAACGAGTTCAACGGCCAGAGGCGGCACGGGATCGCCTTCCGCGCGGTCGCGGTGACTTCACTGGCCGCTGCGGGTTCGGCCTCGAAGGCGGCCTGAGCCATGACGTGGCCGACGGTCTTACTCCTGGTGGTCGTCGCCGCAGCGGGGCTCCTGCGGTGGCGGCGCCCCGCCTGGTACTGGCTGACCTTCGGAGTCACCCTCGCCGTCCTGCGGGTCCTGATCCGCTACGCCTCGGTCATGGACGCCTGCGGCCTGGCGGTCCCGCCCTCCCGCTGGCGCCTGGCGCTGGCCCGGATGACCAACCGTCCGACGCCGGAATCGCGCCCGCCACGCATCCTGCGGCTGCGGCCCACCCGCACCGGCCTGGTGCTCAGGCTCAAGCTCCGGCCGGGCCAAGACGCCTTCGACGTGGCCGCGGCCTCGGACCGGCTGCGTCACTCCTTCGGGATGTACGGCGTGACCTCCCGGGAGCTGCGCTCGGGCGTGGTCGAGGTGCGGATGACCGGCTACGACGTGCTCAAGCGGGTGCAGATGCCCGCCCGCCTCGACACTCGCCCGATGCGCGTCCCGGTCGCGCTGCGGGAGGACGGCTCGGTGCACTACCGCGACTACCGTGCCGTCCCGCACGGCCTGACGCTGGGCGCGACGGAGTCCGGCAAGTCCGTCTACCAGCGCAACCTCGTCGCCGGGCTCGCCCCGCAGCACGTGGCCCTGGTCGGCATCGACTGCAAGCAGGGCGTGGAGCTGTTCCCGCTGGCCCGGCGGTTCTCCGCGCTCGCCGACAACCCGGACACCGCCCTTGAGCTCCTGGAAGCGCTCGTGGCGCACATGGAGGAGGTCTACCAGCTGATCCGGGCCGAACAGCGCATCAGCGTCGCGGTGCCGGATGCGGAGATCGCCGCCGACATCTGGGACCTGCCCGAGGACCTGCGACCGGTACCGGTGGTGGTCCTGGTCGACGAGGTCGCCGAACTCGCCCTGTACGCCACCAAGGAGGAGGAGAAGCGGCGGGACCGGATCATCACCGCCCTGGTCCGCCTCGCTCAGCTCGGCCGCGCGGCCGGCATCTACCTGGAAATCTGCGGGCAGCGCTTCGGCTCCGAACTCGGCAAGGGCATCACCATGCTCCGCGCCCAGCTCACCGGCCGCACCGCCCACCGCGTCAACGACGAAACCTCCGCCAACATGGCCTTCGGCGACATTGCCCCGGACGCAGTCCTGGCCGCGATCCAGATTCCCGCCGAGATCCGCGGGCTGGCCATCGCCGGGGACTCCTCCGGCGGCTGGCACCGCATCCGCGCCCCGCACACCTCGCTGCGCCAGGCCGTGAACCTCTGCAACAAGTACGCCGATCGCACCCCCGACCTGCCCGCCCTCGCCCCCTTCCGGCCCGCGCTCGCCGCGCTGCCGTCGGCCCGGTCGCCGCTGTCCAAGACGGACCCTGCCACGGCCTGACCTCACCCGCCCTCTCGGCCGGCGTGACCGCCTTCGCGCCAGGTCCCTACCCCCGCCATGCCTGCTCACAGGAAGGAGCCGTGATGGGCCGCCCCACCTTCCGTATCGACGCCGTGCTCGTCCAGGCCGTCATCGCCGGGGCGCTGTCCTTCGCCCACCTGCACGACCTGGCCGCCGCTGCCGGACAGGACGGCTGGAAGGCCTGGGCGTACCCGGTCTCGGTGGACCTGCTGCTGGTCGCCGCCTGGCGTCGACTGCGCACCGAGGGGCCGTCCCGGCTGGCCTGGTGCTGGTTCCTGATCGCCCTGGTCGCCTCGCTCGGCGCCAACGTCGCTACCGCCGGACTCCTCGACCTCGGCGACGTCCCGGCCTGGCTGCGCATCCTCGTCGCCGCCTGGCCCGCCCTGGCCTTCATGGGCGGCACCCTCCTCGCCCACACACCCACCCGCCGGGGTTCGGAGGTGCCGGCACTCGCCACCCCCGACCCGGACCCCGTGCCCGAGGCGGAGCCCGAACCGGCCGTCGTCGAGCCGGACCCAGTGCCCGGCCCCGCTGCGGCCCCGGCACCCGAGGAACCACCGGCCCCGCCCACCGCCGAACCATCCTCGGCTTCTCCGGCGGTGCCGGTCCCGGCCGCGCTGGTCGACCACGCCCGCAAGGTCGCCGCCGACCACGAGCAACGGACCGGTGCCCGGATCGACACCGACACCCTGCGCGCCCGCCTCGGCGTCCCGCCGCACCTGGCCGACGCCATCGCCGCCCAGCTCACCTGACCCCGACGGGAGACACGTCTTGACCTGTGACCCGGCCGACCTGACCGCCGCCGACCACCTCGACGCCGCCGCCGAGATGACCGCCGCCGACCGGCCCTACCTCGCCCACCTGCTCGCCGAGGAAGCCGCCCGTCGCACCACCGACCCGGCCACCGCCGCCGGCATCCGCGCCGCCTTCCCCGACCCGACCACCACCCGAGAGGAGACCCACTGACATGCCCGCCCGCGACTTCTTCCACTCCGTGATGCGGATCGGCCCGGTGCAGATCGGCACCCACCGCAACCGCTACGGCCAGACCAAGCACGCCGCCGTGTGCAGCAACGACGGCTGCGGCTGGTCCGCCGACTACTCCAGCCGGTCCGCCGCCCAGCTCGCCGCCCGCACTCACCGCTGCAAGGTCCGCTAGGAGGCCACCCGTGGACGTCCCTCTCTGGCTCGCCCTGATCGTTGTGGGCTGGCTCGGCGTCAAGCTCATCCGCCCGCCCTGGTGGCTCGTCGCCGTACTCCTCCTGGGCGGCTACCTCCTCGCCGACAGCCTTCTCGCCCCGGTCATCGACACCGCCGTGAAGTAACCCGAGAAAGGAGATCCGTCATGTTCCGGCCCAAGCTCCCGACCATGCCGCAGCCCACCGGCACTGTCACCCCGCCCGCGGTCATCGAGCCGACCGCCGTCACCCCGGGCACCCCGGCCCCGCCGCCGGCACCCGTCGTCCCGGCCCGGTCCACGGTCCAGCTCACCCCCGGCACCGCGCTCGCCCTGGTCGGCGGCGGCACTGCCGTGGTCTTGGTCGTCGGAGCCGTCCTGGTCTCCATGCTCCTCGCGGTCGCCGTCACCGCCGTCTCGGTCGCCGTCTGCGCCGTCGTCCTGCGCTCGCTGCTCGCCGCCGAGGCGAAGCGACGCTGACCGGCCCCCGGGCGGCCTCGATACCGCCAAGCATCCGCCGCCCGGGCGCCGTCCCTGTCCGTTCTCGCAACCGGAAGGAACACCCAGCATGGCCCACCGCGCCTCATCCGCGATACCGAGCGCGCCCATGCCAGACACACTGCTCGATCCGATCACCCTCGGAGACGTGCTCCGAGTGGCCTCGGCCTCCGACTACGCACGCTGGGAGGACCAGATCCGCCGCACCGGCGGCTGCTCCGATCCCATCCACCTCACCGGCTGGACCCTCCAGAAGGACAGGACCACCGGTGAGACCCTGCACCACTACTCCACCGCGAACGAGCCGGGTGGACGGCTCCGCCTCGCCTGCGGGAACCGCCGCGCGTCCCGCTGCCCCGCCTGCGCCTGGACCTACGCGGGGGACACCTACCACCTGATCCGCGCTGGCCTCGCCGGAGATGACCGCCGTGACGTCCCCGCCACCGTCCGGGATCACCCGCGCGTCTTCGTCACCCTCACGGCCCCGTCGTTCGGCCCGGTCCACAACCGGCCCGATCACGGCACCTGCCGCTGCGGCACCCCGCACGCGCCCGACGCCCCGGAGCTGGGCACCGCCCTCGACCCGGCGACGTACGACTACGCGGGCGCCGTGCTGTTCAACAACCACGCCGGGCAGCTCTGGCAGCGCTTCACCACGCGGCTCCGCCGCGAACTCGCCGCCCGCGCCGGTCTGACCCGCCGGGAGCTCGCCGATCACCTTCGCGTCTCGTACGGCAAGGTCGCCGAATTCCAGAAGCGCGGGGCCCTGCACTTCCACGCCGTCGTACGCCTCGACGGGCCAGAGGGGCCCGGAACACGCCCGCCCGCCTGGGCCACGGTCGACCTCCTCACGGATGCGCTGCGTGCCGCCGCCGCGCATTCGTACACGTCGGTCTCCGTCCCGGCCGTCGGTGATCAGCCGACCCGGACCTTCCGCTGGGGCCGGCAACTCGACGTCCGCCCGGTCAAGGCCTTCGGCGACGGTTCCGACATCACCGAACAGGCCGTCGCCTCGTACGTGGCCAAGTACGCCACCAAGGCCGCCGAGAACACCGGCACCCTGGACCGCCGCATCGGCGAACTCGCCGAACTCGACCGCCACGGCGTTCCCGACCACACCCGTCGCCTCATCACGGCGTGCCGCGACCTGGACGGCCTCTACCCGGACCGGCGCCTCTGGGCCTGGGCGCACATGCTCGGGTTCCGCGGGCACTTCTCGTCCAAGTCGCGCACCTACTCCACCACCCTCGGCGCCCTCCGCCAGGAACGCGCCGACTACCGCGCCGCCCAGGAAGCCACCGCCCTCGGCCTCGCCGACCGCGAGCCGGACACCGGCCTGGTCCTCGCGGACTGGCAATACGCCGGCCACGGCCACACGCCGGGCGAGGCCGCCCTCGCCGCAACCATCGCCCGGGATCTCCTGACCAACCGCGACACCGCCCGCGAAGCCCTCCTCACCGAAGGGAGCACGGAATGACCACGACCGTCCGGTCACGCAGCATGCTCACCCTCGCGGAGGTCTGCGAGGAACTGGCCATCTCGCGCTCGACTTTCTACGACTGGCGGGCCAAACGCCGTGCACCGCGCTGCATCAAGCTCCCGAACGGCGACCTCCGGATCCGGCGGAGCGACCTCGAAGACTGGCTCTACGACCGTGAGGACGCCGCCTGATGGAGACGACGTACGACGTCAAGGTCTACAAGATCCTCACCTACAAGGGCGCCCGGAAGAACACGTACACAGTGCGCTGGGTGGTCGCGGGGAAGCGCTGGCGTGAACCCTTCGACACGGTTGCGCTCGCCGAAGGCTTCCGCTCCGAACTCATCCGGGCCACGAGCAAGGGCGAGGCTTTCGTCATCGCCACCGGTCTTCCGGTGTCCCATCGCTCCAAGGCCGCTGCCATGAGCTGGTACAAGTTCGCCGTCGAATACGTGGACGCCCGTTGGCCTCAACTCGGCGGCCACAGCCGCAAGAACATCGCCAAGACCCTGACCGCGACAACCATCGCACTGTTACGGGCCAAGCCCACCCAGTTCGCACCGGCAGCCGTACGCACCGCTCTGCGCGAATGGGCGTTCAACACCAACCGACGCCCGGACGCGCCTCCGGACGTGGTGGCCATCCTTCGATGGGTCGAGCGGAACTCCTTGCCTGTCTCCGCTTGGGAGGACCCGGAGATGGTCGACCAAGTCCTTCGCGCCATCGACACCCGCCTCGACGGCAAGCAGGCGGCGGCCTGGTCCCGCAAGCGCAACCGTCGGATCCTCAACGTCGCCATGAAGTACGCGATCCGGCGGCGCATCCTGAGGGCCAACCCCCTTCCCAAGGGGAAGGAGTCGACGGCCGCCACGAAGACCACGAACGCCGTGGACAAGCGGTCCCTGATGAACCCCGAGCAGGCGGCGGCGATCCTCGACTGGATACGGCGCCGGCCGCGCGGCGGCAAGCGGCTGCACGCCTTCTTCGCCACGCTCTACTACTGCGGCCCACGCCCTGAGGAAGCCGTGGCCATGCGCGTGGAGGATGTGACGCTGCCGGAGCCTGACGCCGAAGATCAGTGGTGCGAGCTGCTGATCCACACGGCGACCCCCGAGGTCGGAAAGCAGTGGACCGACACGGGGGAGATCCATGAGCAACGCGACCTGAAGGGCCGCGCGGAGGGCGAGACCCGCACTGTGCCGGGGCATCCGGCCCTGACGCGCATCCTGCGCCAGCACATCGAGGACGAGCAGCTCCAGCCGGGTGATCTGCTGTTCCAGGGCGAGTCGGGCGGCATTCTCGCCGGGTCCGTCATCCGTCGGGCGTGGCGCAGCGCGCGTAAGGCCGTACTGCCCCCTCACGTCTACGAGTCGCCCACCGGGCGGCGCGTGTACGACAACCGGAACACGCGGTTGACGAAGTGGCTGAACGACGGGATCCCACCCGCGCAGGTGGCGGAGTGGGCCGGAAACAGCGTGGCCGTCCTCCTGGCCACCTACGCCCGCTGCATCGACGGGCAGTTGCCGGACCTGAAGCGGCGGCTCGAAGCCGCGGGTGATCTCCCGGAGGTTCCGGGCGCCGGCTGATCGTCCGGCCGAAAACCTCGACACGTATTCGACACGGCCACCCGCCAAAACCCGGCGACAGCCGTACAGCCCCGGATTCCGCCCTTGATCATCGACAGGGCGTCCGGGGCTTCGTCGTGTCGGTCGGCACCTGCTCTGAACAGCAGAAAGCCCTCCCATCGGGGAGGGCGGAGACTGGCGCCCCCGGCAGGACTCGAACCTGCGGCCAAGCGCTTAGAAGGCGCCTGCTCTATCCACTGAGCTACGGGGGCCGGGTGTGGTGGCCTCTGTCGTGGTGCCCGGGTGTGGGCTGATCCGTGACGTTGCCGGGGACAAGGATAGGGCTCCCGGATCCTTGACCCTGTTGCTTCGCCTCCGTGGCTCGATGTGGAGGTTCGGTGAAGCGGTCCTGATAATCGCAGGCAGGTACGAATCGTGCAGCGCTTTTGACGCCTCGCGCACCGGGTGTTGTGCACTCGTTATGCCTGCGCTGCCGTCCTGTCCCGGTCGTCCCTTCCGTCCCTTGTGTCCTGTCGGCGCGCAGACATGCTCATATGCTTCAGAAATCCCATAAAATTGGGCATTCTTCGCATGTGGTGACCTTGGACGTACGGCCTCAGCTGCTCGACGCACTCTCCGCGCTGCGCGACCGCGTCGCCGCCGCACGCTTCCCGCTGCCCCTGGCGGGGGCCCCACGCGCGCGTGCCAACCGCGACGAACTGCTCGCCCAGCTCGACGACTACTTGGTGCCCCGGTTGAGACAGCCGGAAGCACCGCTGCTCGCCGTCGTAGGGGGATCCACCGGGGCCGGGAAGTCGACGCTCGTCAACTCGCTCGTGGGGCGGCGGGTCAGCGAGGCGGGTGTGCTGCGGCCGACGACACGGACACCGGTGCTGGTCTGCCACCCGGAGGACCATCACTGGTTCAGCGGGATGCGGGTGCTGCCCGACCTCACGCGCGTGTGGGTGCCCCAGCAGGAGGCGAGTGACGACCTGCTGCTCCCCGGCGAGAACCCCGCGCGCGTGCTGCGCATCGAGACCGCCGAGACCCTGCCGCCCGGCCTCGCCCTGCTCGACGCGCCCGACATCGACTCCCTCGTCGCCGACAACCGCGTCCTCGCCGCCGAGCTGCTCTGCGCCGCCGACATCTGGGTCATGGTCACCACGGCGGCCCGCTACGCCGACGCCGTCCCCTGGCATCTGCTGCGCACCGCCAAGGAGTACCAGGTGACGCTGGTCACCGTGCTCGACCGGGTGCCCCACCAGGTGGTCTCCGAGGTCTCCCGGCGGTACGGCGCCCTGCTCACCAAGGCCGGCCTCGGCGACGTGCCCAGGTTCACCGTGCCCGAGCTGCCCGAATCCGCCTGGGGCGGCGGACTGCTGCCCGCCACCGCCGTCGCGCCGCTGCGCACCTGGCTCGTCCACCAGGCCCAGGACCCCGCCGCCCGCCAGCACGCCATGGCCCGCACCGCGTACGGCGTCCTCGACTCCCTGAAGTCCCGGATGCCCGAGCTGGCCAGTGCCGCCGCCGCCCAGTACGCCGCCGCCCTGCGGCTCACCTCCGCCGTCGACACCGCCTACGACAGCGAGCACGCGCGCGTGCGCAGCCGACTCCAGTCGGGGGCCGTGCTCGCCGGGAACGCCCTCAAGCGGTGGCGGGCCTTCCCACTCGACTGCACCGCCGGGGAACTGCTGGACGCGCTCGTGGACAGCCTCGGCGACCTGCTGCTGTGCGCCGTCACCGCCGCCGACGAGCGTGTCGACGACGCCTGGCGGCGCGAACCCGCCGCGGGCGCCCCCGAACTCGCCGACCCCGACACCGGGCCGGACAGCGCCGAACACCGGATCGGGATGGCCGTACGGCGGTGGCGGCGGGAGCTGGAGGAGTACGCCGAGGAGGAGGTGCGCGAGCTCGACCGCACCCCCGCACCCGACCCTGAGGTGGTCGCCGCCCTCGTCGCCACCGCGCTGCTCGGCGGCCGCCGGGCCCGGTCGGCGGGCGAGGGGCTGGCCGAGCGGATCGGCGCGCACGGGGCGCTGCGGCTGCGGGACCGGGGCGGGCGGCTGCTCGCCGAGTACCTGGACCGCGTGATCCACGCCGAGCGTGAACGCCGTCTCGCCCCGCTCGACGCCCTCGACGTCCACCCCGAGCCGCAGGCCGAGCTCATCGCCGCGCTGTCCGTACTGCAGAAGGAGAGGTGACCGGTGACCGCCGTCACGGACCAGGACCACACCGAGCACGCTGATCAGGGCGGTCGCCCGGATCGCGACGGTCGCATGGGTCGCTCCGGTCATTCCAGTCGTTCTGAACACTCCAGTCACTCGTCTCACTCCGGTCACCGCGGTCACGTCGAGCGACGCGTTCCGGAGGAGGGGGAGGCCGGCGAGGGCGGGAAGCCAGGGGAGGCAGGTGTGCGCGCGGAGAGTGAGGAGAAGGGCGCCTCCCGCGTGGAGGACGACGGGAAAGGCACCTCCTGTGTGGAGGGCGATGGGAAGGGCGGCTCCCGCGTGGAGGGCGATGTGGAGGGGCGCGGTGCGAAGGGGAGCGGGACGGGCGGCATGACGGGTGACGCGCGTGGAGGGGAAAAGGTCGCCGGTGGGAAGGACGGCGGAGGGGAGGACCGAGAGGGGAATGGCGGCGCGGGGAAGGGCGGCGCGCGTGGGAAGGGCGGCGGTGCCCCTGGGCCTCGTACCGGCCGTCCGGAGTCCGGGATCGCCTGGGACGACGGGCTGATCGCGCGGCGGGTCACCGAAGGGGCCGTCACGGCGGAGCCGGTCACCTCGTCCGAGACCCGCATCGGCGGGCTGGGCGGGGCGCAGAGCGAGCCGCCCACGCCGGTGTTCGACGGGCGGCTGCGGTCACGGCTGGACGCGCTGCGGGAACTCGTGGGGCTCTCCCGGACCCGGCTCGACAGCCGGACGCTCGCCGAGGCGGGCCGCGTGCTCGACGAGGCGGCCGCGCGGCGCCGGCTGTCCGGGCAGCACACCGTCGTCGCCCTCGCGGGCGCGACCGGCAGCGGCAAGTCACAACTGTTCAACGCGCTCGCCGGAGTGACCATCTCGGAGACCGGCGTACGGCGCCCCACCACGTCATCGCCCATCGCGTGCAGCTGGAGCGACGGGGCGGCGCCCCTCATCGACCGGCTGGGCATCCCGCCCCGGCTGCGCCGCCGCCCCGCACAGCACGCGGACGTCGACGGGCAGCTGCGCGGGCTGGTCCTGGTGGACCTGCCCGACCTGGACTCGGCGGCCGTGCGCCACCGCGAGCAGGCGGACCGGGTGCTCGCCCTGGTCGACGCGGTGATCTGGGTCGTGGACCCGGAGAAGTACGCCGACGCCGTGCTGCACGAGCGCTATCTGCGGCCCATGGCCGGGCACGCCGAGATCATGTTCGTCGTCCTGAACCAGATCGACCGGCTGCCCGGCGAGGCCGCCGAGCAGGTCCTCGACGACCTGCGGCGGCTGCTCGACGAGGACGGCATCGCCCTCGGGGAGTACGGCGAGCCCGGCGCGACCGTGCTGGCGCTGTCCGCGCTCACCGGGGACGGCGTCGGCGAACTGCGCGAGGCGCTCGGCCAGTTCGTCGCCGAGCGCGCCGCCCCCGCGCGGCGTATCGCCGCCGACCTGGACGCCGCCGCGTGGCGGCTGCGGCCCGTCTACGCCACCGGCCGGCGCGCCGGGCTCAGCGAGGCGGCGCGGGACGAGTTCTCCGCGCGGCTCGCCGACGCGGTCGGCGCCACCGCCGCCGGGGAGGCCGCCGAGCGGGCCTGGCTGCGCAACGCCAACCGCGCGTGCGGCACGCCGTGGCTGCGGCTGTGGCGGTGGTGCCACGACCGGCGGGAACCGTCCACGGGCCGTATCCCGGTCCGGGCGCAGGCCGACGAGGAGGCCACCGCGCGGCAGCGGGTCGAGCAGGCGGTGCGGACGGTGGCCGACCGCGCGGCGGCCGGGTTGCCCGCGCCCTGGGCGCAGGCGGTGCGGGAGGCGGCCGTACGGGGCGCGCAGGGACTGCCCGAGGCGCTGGACCAGCTGACGGCGCGGGCCGCACTGCCCGGGGGGCGTCCGCCGCGGCCCGGCTGGTGGCCGGTGGCGGTGCTCGCGCAAGCGTCCATGACGATCCTCCAGGTCATCGGCGGGTTGTGGCTGGTCGGGCAGATCGTCGGGGTCATGTCACCGAACCTCGGGGTGCCGGTGCTGCTGATGGTGGCCGGGATCATCGGCGGGCCGCTGGTGGAGTGGAGCTGCCGGCTGGCGGCGAGGGGGCCTGCCCGGCGGTACGGGATGGAGGCGGAACGGCGGTTGCGGGAGGCGGCCGCCGGGTGCGGGCGGGCCCGGGTGCTGGATCCGGTGGCGGCGGAGCTGCTCCGGTACCGGGAGGTGCGGGAGCAGTACGGGAGGGTCATCGGGGCGGGGGCGCCGTAGGGGTTGTGGGGGGTTGTGTGTGGGGGCAGGGGCATACCCCGTCACCCGTGTGGGTGGCGGGGTTTTCCACATCCTGGGGGTGGGTCCACAGGCCGCGGCGGGCTCGGCGGAAGGCGGGCAGTCTGGGTGCGCGGCGATCGCGACGGACGCGGTCGCCGGACCAGACGACGCCGCCGTACGGGAGGGCCCGTACGAGGGAGGGGCTGACGATGAACGAGACGATCATCTGCGCGGTCGGGAACGTGGCGACCCAGCCGGTCTACCGGGAGACGCCGACGGGGGCGTCGGCACGGTTCCGGCTGGCGGTGACCGCGCGCTATCTGGACCGTGAGAAGAACACGTGGACGGACGGCCACACCAACTTCTTCACGGTGTGGGCCAACCGCCAGCTCGCCACGAACGTGATGTCCTCGCTGAACCTGGGGGAGCCGGTGGTGGTGCAGGGCCGGCTCAAGGTGCGCACCGACATGCGGGAGGGACAGAGCCGCACCTGGGCGGACATCGACGCCGTGGCGATCGGCCACGATCTGGCACGGGGCACGGCGGCGTTCCGCCGCACGGGGCGTGCGGAGGGAGCGGCGGGGACGACGGGAACGGCGGGGCCGGCCGATACGGCGGGGGAAACGACCTCCTCGTCACCGCGCCCGGAGCCCAACTGGGAGACGCCGACGGATGATTCGCCCCCTGCGGACGCACCCGACGACCAACGCCTAGCCGAGCCAGCACTGGTGACGTAATGTCAGGCAACGCCCGAGCCTGACCTGAAGTGCGGGCTTGTCGACGAATGCGCCGGAAAGGACCGGTGGATTTGTCGATAAGCCCAGCTCACGCCGGTCCGCGCGATAACGATTACGAGTCGGATCACCGCTCTGAAGGGATCACCGGGAAAGGCGGTACGCGCGCCTACCTAGGATGCCGGACGTGGCTCCTGGGGCTTGACCACTCTGCTGGCGGGACCGCGCCCCCACGTCAACCGGTCCTGCTCGAAGGGGAATTCTGTGTTTGCTTCGTTCTCCGCACGGTCCGTGTGCGGGCGAGGGGCGGCCGGTATCGCCGCCGCGACGCTGGTGTCCGGACTGACCGTGGCGACCCTGACGGCCGCCGCCGGGCGGGCCGCGGCCGACGAGACGGCGGGCCGGGCCCAGGGCGGCGCGACCGCCACCATCGGCGGCCTGAAGACGTACGGCGCCGCCGTGGTGCACAGCGACGCGGGCGATCAGGAGCTGTCGGCGGGGCTGTTCGAGATGTCCGTCGAGGGCGGCGGCACCCTGCAGACCTACTGCGTCGACATCCACAACCCCACGCAGAAGGACGCCAAGTACCACGAGACGCCGTGGAGCGGCACGTCGCTCGGCGCAAACGAGGACGCGGGCCGTATCCGCTGGATCCTGCAGAACTCCTACCCGCAGGTCAACGACCTGGCGGCGCTCGCGCGCAAGGCCGGTGTGAGCGGCGGCCTCAGCGAGCAGGACGCCGCGGCGGGCACCCAGGTCGCGATCTGGCGCTACTCGGACGGTGTGGACGTCGAGGCGGTCGACCCGCAGGCCGAGAAGCTCGCGGACTACCTGGAGGACAGCGCCCGCGGCACGGCGGAGCCCGAGGCCTCCCTCACCCTCGACCCGCCCGCGCTCTCGGGCCGCCCCGGTGCGCTGCTCGGCCCGGTCACGGTGAACACCAACGCGGACAGCGTCCGGGTGACCCCGCCGGCCGACGCCGCCACCAGTGGCGTACGGGTCGTCGGGAAGGACGGCAAGCCGGTGACCGCGGCGCAGGACGGCACCCAGTTGTTCTTCGACGTGCCCGCGGACGCGGCGGACGGCTCGACCGAGCTGACCGTGCAGGCCTCCACCACCGTGCCGGTGGGCCGCGCCTTCGCCTCCGAAAGCCGCAGCCAGACGCAGATCCTGGCCGGTTCAAGCGAGTCGACCGTCTCCGCGACGGCCACCGCGACCTGGGCGGAGGCCGGCGCCATACCGGCCCTCTCCGCGGCGGAGAACTGCGCCGAGGGCGGCGTCGACATCACGGCCGTGAACACGGGCGACGCGCCGTTCACCTTCGAGCTGATGGGCATGGAACACACCATCGCCGCGGGCGAGACCCGCACGGTGACGGTGCCCCTCCAGGAGGACCAGGCCTACGACTTCACGATCACCGGCCCCGCCGGCCTCGAACACCGCTTCACCGGCGTCCTCGACTGCCGCACCCAGGCCGCCGAGTCCGAGGACGCCAGCGTCTCCACCCAGACCCTCACCGATCCCACCCCCGCCACGGCCGGCGCCCCCACGGAGGACGTCAACCTCGCCGCGACCGGCAGCTCCGGCACCACACCGCTGATCGGCGGCGTGGCCATCGGCCTGGTGGTGATCGGCGGGGCGGCACTGGTGCTGGTCCGCAAGCGCAAGGCTCAGGACTGACGGGAGAGGCCCGAGGGGCCTCGTCCGCCACTGGTCGGACGGGACCGGCACGCGTGGGCACGGCCGGTCATGGCGGTACAGGGACGCGCCCGCGCCTGAGGGTGACATTGGCCCGCCCGGCGGCGGCCGGGCTTACTGGCCGGGTGACAGTGAAAGCCCTTGGCGGTGGGACAGAAGCTTCTGTGAGCAGATCTCTGTGTGCTCAGGACCGCTCGTTGCAGTCTGGCCCGGCGAGGCGTGTCCCTACCGCCAGGACCATGAGCACTGCGGTGCAACCGCCCAGCAGCATGACCGTGGACAAAGAGGTGCGGTCCAGGATGACTCCCCCTGCGAGGGCACCAATCGAGATGGTTGCCTGAAAAGAAGCTGTGAACAGGACCGATGCCGCTTCCGGGGCGTGCGGTGCCGCCTTGGAGAACCATGTCTGCGACGCGACTGGTACGGCGCCGTACGCGATGCCCCACAGGATCAGCAGCATCACTGCGCCGGTCTCCCAACGGCCCAACGCTGGAAGCAGGAGAGTCGCCGTGGCGATCAGGGCGGCCGCGAGCCCGAAGACGCCCCGCGGATACCGGGCCACCCAGGCGCCGCCCAGGAAGCTGCCGAGGATGCCGGCCGCGCCGTAGAGCAACAGGAACGCAGTGATCAGACCACCGCTGGCGTGGGTGACCTGTTCCAGGAATGGTGTCACGTAGGTGTAGGCGCCGAAGTGAGCCAGTACAACAAGGAACGTCAGCAGGAGTGCGAAGTGCGTGTTGACGTTGCGCAGCATGCCGCCCAGGACGCCCAGCCGCGTGGTCTGCACCGGAGGAAGCGGCGGGACGAAGAACAGCAGCATGATCAGTACGCCGACCGTCAGAGCTCCCATGACGGTGAAGGCCGTTCGCCATCCAGCGAGATCTCCGATGAGGGTGCCCGCCGGCACACCGAGGACGGATCCCAGCGGGACGGCAGAGAAGATCACAGCAGTTGCCCTGCCGACCGAGGCCGGCGGCACCAGTCGTTCCGCCAACCCGGCTCCGATCGACCAGAAGCCGCCGATCGTGATCCCGACCATGATCCGGGAAGTCAGTACGAGCCAGTAGTCGGGTGCCGCGGCGGCAAGAAAGTTCGCCAGTGCCGGCAAGAGCATGAAGACGCACAGCATCAGCCGGCGGTCGAAGCGTGCCGTGGCCACGGTGACCAGGGGAGCGGCGATCGCCGCCAGAAAGCCCGGCATGGTCATCAGTCCGGCCGTCCCGTCCGAGACGGTGAAACTGGATCCGATCGAGGTCAGCAGCCCGATCGGCAGGATCTCTGTGGTGACGATGGCGAAGATCCCCAGCATCACCGATACGACGGCCGGCCATCCCATCAGCGGAGAGCGAGGGGGTAAGAGTTCGCCGCTGACAGAAGCTGTGGTGGTTGCCGGCATGGCGTTCCGTCCTGTGAAAGGCAGCGCGTTCCGTGATCAGCGCAGCAGGCCTCACCGAGAGGTGGCTGGCAGATCTGCGACTGCACCCTTGCCCTTCACGGGTGATGTCGCATTCCGGCTGACAACGGCCGACGCGAGGGCTCAGGCCGCGCACCTCGCTGTGGGACTGAAAAGGCGCAGTCCCTACGGCGTCCCACGGCGTCGACCTCGCCGGGGGTGGTGCGCGAGAGCCTGGTCGAGACGGCACGGGGACTCGGGGAGCCCGTGCGGGACGTACGCGGGTACGAGTACGCCGTGATCAACGATCACGCGCTTCTCCCGTTCAGGTGCGCGCACGTTCAGTGAAACCCCAGGTCAGACGCCCCCCACCATACGGGTTTCCCCCAGGGGGTAGCCGTCAGGCAAGATGGGGTGTATCTGCCCACTGCCAGATTCAAGCTGCCGGACGGTTTCTCTTGGCTGAGTTCATTTACACCATGCGCAAGGCGCGCAAGGCGCACGGCGACAAGGTGATCCTCGACGACGTCACCCTGAACTTCCTCCCCGGGGCGAAGATCGGCGTCGTCGGCCCGAACGGTGCCGGTAAGTCGACCGTGCTGAAGATCATGGCGGGGCTGGAGCAGCCGTCCAACGGTGACGCCTTCCTCTCGCCCGGCTACAGCGTCGGCATCCTGCTCCAGGAGCCCCCGCTGAACGAGGAGAAGACCGTCCTGGAGAACGTCCAGGAGGGTGTCGCCGAGATCAAGGGCAAGCTCGACCGGTTCAACGAGATCGCCGAGCTGATGGCCACCGACTACTCGGACGCGCTGCTCGACGAGATGGGCAAGCTCCAGGAGGAGCTGGACCACGCCAACGCGTGGGACCTCGACGCCCAGCTGGAGCAGGCCATGGACGCCCTCGGCTGCCCGCCGGCCGACTGGCCCGTCACCAACCTCTCCGGTGGTGAGAGGCGCCGCGTCGCGCTGTGCAAGCTGCTGCTGGAGCAGCCCGACCTGCTGCTCCTCGACGAGCCCACCAACCACCTCGACGCCGAGTCGGTGAACTGGCTGGAGCAGCACCTGGCCAAGTACCCGGGCACCGTCGTCGCGATCACCCACGACCGGTACTTCCTGGACAACGTCGCCGAGTGGATCCTCGAGCTCGACCGCGGCCGCGCCTACCCGTACGAGGGCAACTACTCCACGTACCTGGAGACCAAGCAGACCCGTCTGAAGGTCGAGGGCCAGAAGGACGCCAAGCGCGCCAAGCGCCTCAAGGAGGAGCTGGAGTGGGTCCGCTCCAACGCCAAGGGGCGGCAGGCCAAGTCCAAGGCGCGTCTGGCCCGCTACGAGGAGATGGCCGCCGAGGCCGAGAAGATGCGGAAGCTGGACTTCGAGGAGATCCAGATCCCGCCGGGCCCGCGGCTGGGCAACATCGTCGTCGAGGTCGAGAAGCTCAACAAGGCCTTCGGTGAGAAGGTCCTGATCGACGACCTCTCCTTCACGCTGCCGCGCAACGGCATCGTCGGTGTCATCGGCCCGAACGGCGCCGGCAAGACCACCCTGTTCAAGATGATCCAGGGCCTGGAGACGCCGGACTCCGGTTCGATCAAGGTCGGCGACACCGTCAAGATCTCGTACGTCGACCAGAGCCGCGAGAACATCGACCCGAAGAAGACGCTGTGGGAGGTCGTCTCCGACGGCCTCGACTACATCAACGTCGGCCAGGTCGAGATGCCGAGCCGGGCGTACGTGTCCGCCTTCGGCTTCAAGGGGCCGGACCAGCAGAAGCCGGCCGGGGTGCTCTCCGGTGGTGAGCGCAACCGCCTGAACCTGGCGCTGACCCTGAAGCAGGGCGGCAACCTGCTGCTCCTCGACGAGCCGACCAACGACCTCGACGTCGAGACGCTCAGCAGCCTGGAGAACGCGCTGCTGGAGTTCCCCGGCTGCGCCGTGGTCGTCTCCCACGACCGGTGGTTCCTGGACCGCGTCGCCACGCACATCCTCGCCTACGAGGGTGACTCCAAGTGGTTCTGGTTCGAGGGCAACTTCGAGTCGTACGAGAAGAACAAGATCGAGCGGCTGGGTCCGGACGCCGCGCGTCCGCACCGGGCCACCTACAAGAAGCTGACCCGGGGCTGATCGGTCTTGCGGCACATCTACCGCTGCCCGCTGCGCTGGGCGGACATGGACGCGTACGGCCACGTCAACAACGTGGTGTTCCTGCGCTACCTGGAGGAAGCCCGTATCGACTTCCTCTTCCGCCCGGAGAAGGACTTCCAGCAGGGGTCCGTGGTGGCGCGCCACGAGATCGACTACAAGCGGCAGCTCGTCCACCGGCACGAGCCGGTGACCATCGAGCTGTGGGTCACCGAGATCCGGGCCGCCTCCTTCACCATCGCCTACGAGGTGAAGGACGGCGACCAGATCTACGTCCGGGCGTCGACCGTCATCGTGCCGTTCGACTTCGAACGGCAGCGGCCCCGCCGGATCACCGACGAGGAACGCGCGTTCCTCAAGGAGTACATGGACGACGCCGCCGAGCGGGGAGCCGGCGCGGCATGACGGAGCTGCACCTCGCCGACGAGAGGGAGGCGGCGGACCTCGCCGCCTTCCTCTCCCGGCTGCTCCACTACGACCGTGGAGCCGCGGTGCGCCTCCAGGCGGCGGGCACCGCGCTCGCCGTCTTCGGACGGCCGCCGTCCTTCGAGGTGCTGGCGATCCGCGCCGTACGGCTCGCCAAGCCGTACGAGAACGGGCTGGACGTCACCCTGGACGTGACCGTCTCCGCGGGCGAACTGCTCGAGTCCGTGGACGAGAAGGCGGCCACGGCCGCCGTGCCCGGCGCGGTGACCGGGCCGCCGTGGGCCGGGGTGCTGCCGCCGCGCGGCGGCTGGCGGCCGGAGCCCGGACTGCCGGCGACGGACGCGCTGCGCGCGATGGTCGCCGCCGGGGTCGCCGAGTTCCGCTCCCGCACCGCGGAACTGGCGCCCGAGGCGCGGACGCGGGCCGAGCTGGACCGGATCGGCCGGGAGATCTGGTCCCGGACCGTCGGCACCACCGGGCTGCCCGTGCGGGCCGTGCACGCCGCCCAGTCGCTGGGCTTCCTGCGGCCCGTGCCCGGCGCCGAGGAGCCGGCGCTGCTGGCCTCCGGGCCCTGGCTGCGGCTGCGCACGCCCTACGGGTCGATCGCCGTACGCCGGTCCCGGCCGGAGGGGCTGGGACTGCTGGGCGTCAGCGTCCGCTCGACGAGCTGAGGGCGGCCGGGGACACAGGGTCCCTGCCGCCCTTCTCGTCTCTTCCGGCGCTTCCGGCTCCTCCGGCGCTTCCGGCTCCTCCGGCGCTCCGGCTGTTCCGGCGCGGGCTCAGCCCGGGGTGTTCACCATCGACGCCGCCGCGTACGTCAGGTAGTTCCACAGCGTGTGCTCGTGCTCCTCGGACAGGCCGAGCTCCTCCACGGCGACCCGCATGTGCTTCAGCCACGCGTCGTGCGCCGCGCGGTCGACCGTGAACGGGGCGTGGCGCATCCGCAGCCGCGGGTGGCCGCGGTTCTCGCTGTACGTCGTCGGACCGCCCCAGTACTGCATCAGGAAGAGCGCGAGCCGCTCCTCCGCGGGGCCCAGGTCCTCCTCGGGATACATCGGCCGCAGGATCGGGTCCTCGGCGACTCCCTCGTAGAAACGGTGGACGAGCCGACGGAAGGTCTCCTCCCCGCCGACCTGCTCGTAGAAGGTCTGCTCCTGAAGCGTGCCACGCCGAATCTCTCTCACGCCCTCCATGCTCTCAGACACCGTGACCGAGGACGGAAGGCCTAGGACCCGCCCGCGGACCCCCCGCTCCCTCCCCACCTGGGGTGCTCGCCTCTGGCTGTGATGCGCAGCACAGTGGACGTATGGGTGCCCACGCTCTCGACAAGGACCTGGAAGAACTCGCCGTCTCCGCGCGGGCCGCGCTGGTGCGGGAGATCGAGGCGAGCGGCGCCTGGGCCGCGGACCCGGTGTGGCGGGAGGCGTTCGCCGCGGTGCCGCGGCACCTGTTCGTGCCGTACTACTACGTCGGCGTCCTCGGTGGATACGAACGTCGCTGGGGCGAACACCCCGACCCGCGGGCGCGGGAGCGCTGGATGAAGGGCGCGTACGCCGACGAGCCGCTGGCCACCCGGCTGCGCGACGGCCAGTTGCTCTCCTCCAGCAGCCAGCCCTCCCTCATGGCGCTGATGCTGGCCGCGCTCGGGGTCGAGGACGGCGACCGGGTGCTGGAGATCGGCGCCGGCAGCGGCTACAACGCGGCCCTGCTCGCGCACCGGCTCGGCGACGACGATCTCGTCACCACCATCGATGTGGACCCGGAGATCACCGAGTCCGCGCGGCGGCATCTGGACGCCGCCGGCTACCACCCCGTGGTCCTCACCGGGGACGGCGCGCGCGGAGTGCCGCAGCGGGCGCCGTTCGACCGGATCATCGCCACCTGCGCGCTGCCCACGATCCCGCGCGCCTGGCTCGCCCAGTGCCGCCCCGGCG
Organism: Streptomyces sp. NPDC052687; assembly: GCF_040678395.1. Taxonomy (NCBI): domain Bacteria; kingdom Bacillati; phylum Actinomycetota; class Actinomycetes; order Kitasatosporales; family Streptomycetaceae; genus Streptomyces; species Streptomyces sp. NPDC052687. The sequence goes on from NZ_JBFATR010000007.1 coordinate 194,061, forward strand.
GCCGGATCCTCACCCCCCTCGCCACCGGCCTGGTGCTGCTGACGGCCGGCGCCGGCGGGCAGGCCGAGGGCCGGTTCCTGGACTCCCCGGCCTACTTCGTGCCGCTGCGCGGCGCCGGCCCGAGCGACGCCGAGCCGGCGGGGCTGGGTGCCGTGCCGCGCCGGGGCCGCGAGGACGACCTGTTCCGGTTCCTGTTCGCGCTGACCCGCGGCAGCCTCGACCCGCAGGAGGCGTACGCGCTGTGGGAGCGCGAGGGCCGGCCGCGCCGCGACCGCTACGGCATCACGGTCACCGGCGAGGGGGAGTGGGCGTGGCTGGACGACCCGGAGGGGCCGTATGCCTGGCCCCTTCCGGGATGAGCCGTCCGGTCCGGCAGTCCGGTCCGGCAGTCCGGTCCGGCAGTCCGGTCCGGCAGTCCGGTCCGGCAGTCCGGTCCGGCGGTCCGCCCCGGCGGTCAGCCGCGGCGGATGGTGATCGTCGTCCAGGCGCCCACGTGCACCCGGTCGCCGTCCTGGAGCGGCACCGGCACGAACGGCTGGATCGGCTCCTCGGCGCCGTTGACCGTGGTGCCGTTGGTCGAGTTCTGGTCGACGATCGCCCAGCTGCCGTCCGGCTGCTGGACCAGCACCGCGTGCTGGTGCGAGACACCCGGGTCCTCCGGCGGCACCGACAGGTCGATGTCGGGGGTGTCGCCGGTGGAGTGGCGGCGGCGGCCGATGGTGACCTGGTTGCCGGTGAGGGTGCGCCGCTGCTCCGGTGAGTACGCGGGCAGGTTCAGGCCCGCGGCCTCGGGGCCGGAGCGCTGCATCATCGCCATGAAGTACTCGCGGTCCGGGCCGATCGTCGCCGTCCAGGTCACCGGGCCCTGCGGGGCGGGCGGTGCGGGCGGCGGCGGGGCCTGGTTCGCGCCGGGGTGCGGGTAGCCGTAGCCGCCGCCGGGCTGGGCGGGGCCACCCGGGCCGCCGGGACCGCCGTGGCTCTGGGGCCCGCCGTGGCCGTGGGGGCCGCCGGGTGCGCCGGGGCCGGTGGACGGCGGGGAGATCACCCAGTCGTCACCGCCGCCGTAGGACGGGCCGCCGGGGGCACCCGGACCGCCCGGACCACCGGGGCCGCCGGGGCCCGGCTGGTGGAAGGCCTGCGGGGCGCCACCCGTCGCACCGGGACCGCCAGGGCCACCGGGGCCACCGGGGCCGCCGGGCGGGCCGGGCGGCGGAGGGACCGAACGCGAGGGGTCCGCGCCGAAACCGGGCGGCGGACCCGCCTGGCCGGGCACGGGGGAGGGGCCGCCGGGGCGCTCCCCGAAGGGGCCGCCGGGCTGACCCGGACCGCCGGGGCCGGGGAAGCCGCCAGGACCACCGTGTCCACCGGCTCCACCCGGACCACCAGGTCCACCGGGCCTGGGCGGCATGCCGGGAGCGGCGTGTCCGCCGGGGCCACCCGGCTCACCGCCGAAGCCGGGGCCGCCCGGAGGGATCGGTTCCGCGGGACGGTTCACCTGTGACGGGCGGGAGCCCTGGTACTCGTACTGGTCCGTGCCGCCGTACGACGGCGGGCCGGGCGGCCGCTGGAAGCGCGGGTCGGGGCCCTGGCCGGGGCCGGGTGCCGGCGGGCGCGGGGCGGACGGCGCGGGCGGGGTGTACGAGGTCGCGGTGTTGGTCAGGAAGTTCCACCGGCACTCCTCGCAGAACGGCGCGCCGCCCTCGCGGGGCGTGCGGCACTGCGGGCACAGCTCCGGCTGCGGGCTGGGCGCCGCGGCCGGCCGGCCGGCCGCGCCGGGCGCGGCCGGCGGGAAGCCGTATCCGCCACCGCCGGGCGGCGGAGGAGGCGGGGGCGGGGGCACGGCTCCGGCCATGCGGTGACCGCAGACCTCGCACCAGTCGTCGGAACCCGACTGGTGTCCGTTCGGGCAGGTCGGCATGTCGGCGCTTCCCCCTCTCCTTTTCCGGCCGCTTCGACCGGATTTCTCCAACCCCAAGGGGTCAGGCTCGTTCCTGTTTACGTCACTTCTTTACACGAACAGTCTTGGTGGACCGAGTCTCGAGAGTCATCTCGTCGGCCTCCGCGACCTTCGCCTTCAGTCGCACAGTACCTGTCGCGGCGTCGACCACGTCCACCACCTTCGCAAGCAGTTTCGCAGTATCCGCGTTCCCCGAGGCGCCGGCGAGCTGAACGGCGCGCCCCAGTTTGGCCGTTGCTCCGTCGATGTCTCCGGATTTGCGCAGATCGAGCCCTTCCTGGATGACCTGGGCGAGTTCGGCCTGGCCGGTGTAGTGGGCGACCTGGGGGTTGATCGACGTCGACGCGGCCATGTCGTCGGTCCACACGGCCCGTACGAGACCCTGGGCGCCGAGGTTGTGCGCGCCGCCGTCGGGCTGCGGGATCACCAGCGAGACCCGCGCCGCCAGCATCTCCCGGCCGAGGTCCGCGGCGGGAACCTCCACGCAGAGGTGGTAATCACGGGACTCGTCCCCCCAGGAACCGGTGGGGTAGTCGCCGGCGCGCGGGCCGGCCTCGGTGCGGCGGCCGGTCAGGTCCTCGACCGTGGGCGCCACCTGTTTGAGGAACTTGATGGTCGTGCCGACCGGCGTCCACAGCCGCAGCGCGACATCCGCGACCTCCTTGCCCATCGCCGTCTCCATCATCCGCGTGAAGTCGGCGGCGAGAGCGGCCGGATCGGCGACGATGTCGGCGCTGCCGAGCAGCGCCGAGGCGATCCCTGTGACTTCTTTCACTTCCCAGTCGGTGCCGACGCCGCGCGCGTCACAGGTGAAACGTCCGGCGCAGGCGTCCAGGGAGGCCTTCAGATCCTCCGGCGACTCGTGTTCGTTGCGGCCGTCGGTGAGCAGGATGCCGTGGCGGATGGCCACGTCCGCGGAGGACAGCAGCCGGTCGGCGAGGCGCAGCCAGGTGCCGATGGCGGTGCCACCGCTCGCGCTCAGCTTGCGCAGCGCCTGCTTGGCCTGTTCACGGGTGGTGGGGCTCGCGGTCGCGAGCCGTCCGCCGCCCGGATAGACCTCCTTGGCCACATGGGTGCCGCCGATCACCGCGAAGTGCACGCCGTCGCGCAGGGTGTCGATCGCGGCGGCGGTCGCGTCCCGGGCGTTGCGCATCTTGGCCGGCGGGTAGTCCATCGACCCCGAGCAGTCGACCATGATCGCCACGGCGGCGGACGGGCCCCGGCCGGGCGCGTACACCTGCGGTGCGGTGACGGCGCTGCCGAGGGTGCCGCCGCCGGTCGCGGTCACCGTGACGATCGCGTTGACCTCCCGGCCGCCCTCCGGGAGGTACTCGTTCTGGTACACGTCCACCGAGAACCGGGGCACGTTCGACTTCGACAATCTGGCCATGCGTACTCGACTCCCCCTCGGTGCCCCGCCGGAGCGGGGTCACGGCTGTGGCCGGACCGGTCCCCTCCGGTCCGGCGAGGCTTCCCCGTCGCGCGCGCGAAGCTTCCCCGTGTCGCCCGACGCCTCAGGCGGATCCTGCCCCCTGCGGCGGGGCCGGGAACGGCAGGACGGCCACTGTTACGTTGTCGTGGCCCCCGCCGTCGAGCGCGTGCCCGACCAGGACGCGGGCGCTGTGCAGCGGCCGGTCGGCGGCGTCGGGCGGGAGGACGCCGGCCATCTCCTCGGCGGCCTCCGCGTAGTTCCACAGGCCGTCCGTGCAGACGATCACGACACCGGGGCGGTCCGGCTTGAACGAGGCGGTGTGCGGCTCCAGTTCGTAGGCGTCCGCGCCGAGCCAGCCGGTGATCGCGTGGGCGCGCTCGTCGGCGTACGCCTCGGCCTCGTTCATCAGGCCCGCGGCGACCATCTGCGCGGCCCAGGAGTCGTCCTCGGTGAGGCGGGCCGCGGGCGCGGTGCGGTCCAGGGGGATCCAGTAGGCGCGGCTGTCGCCGACCCAGCCGACCACCAGCAGACCGTTCGTCACCACCGCGCCCACCAGGGTGCACGCCGGGGCGTTCTGGTGCGGGGCGTGCTCGCGGGCCGTGGCGGGCTCGTGGGCCAGGGCGTTCACCGCCTGCGAGGCGGCGACGATCGCCTCGTGCATGGCCTGCTGGGGGTGGGTGCCGTGCGGCAGCGCGGCGAGCAGCGCGGCGCTCGCCGCGCGGGACGCGGCGAGGGAGGCGTCGTCGGGGCGGGTCGCCGAGGACACGCCGTCGCAGACGATCGCCACGGCGGCGGGGGACCCGTCGGGCAGTGCGGTGGTGCCGATGGCGAACGCGTCCTCGTTGCGGTGGTGGCGCAGGCCGCGGTCGCTGACGGCGGCGACGGGACCGGACTCCTCCTCCATGTGGTCGCGTTCGCGGGGCTGGGCGTGGCCGCAGTTCTCGCAGTAGCCGTCGTCGTCGACCCGGCCGGCCCGGCAGGCTACGCAGAGCCGGGCGGGGCCGGCGGGCGGCGCGGCGGCGGCGCCTTCGGCGATCTGCGGGTCCGGGGCCTGGAGCGGGTACTCGTCGGGCACGGCGGGCGCGGCGGGCGCGGCGGAACCGGCGGGGGCGTGGGGGGGGTGGCGCGCCGCGGGGGGGGGGGGCCC